>DASCML010000088.1:0-5163 GCA_036010925.1 Dehalococcoidia bacterium
AGTCCGCGCCGCCCCTGTGAATCGTTACGACCAGGCGCTACGCAATCCTCAACCGTGGCACCGAGGATATCTCGTCCGGGCAGAACACCAGGAATGCGGCGTCAGGATCGTTCCCGGGGTGTGGCAGCGTTTCGAGAGGACTCCCGGACGCGTGCGCTGGGGAGCGCCCAATTTTGGTGCTCAGAATCAATATGTGCTTCGCGGTTTGCTCGGAATGTCGGATAAACAGGTCGCGAGAGCATTCGCGGAAGGTGAAACGGCTGACGAACCTACCGGTCTGGCCAGGCCGGCAGCGGCAGGAATTCCAATCGATCGCTCCATCGAACTGGGAGTGGCCCGAGGAGTGGCCCCAGGCTACCGGGATTGGAATCGGGCCGGTGAATTTGTGCACCTGGCTGACGATCCGACGGTCGGCTGGGGCCCCATCCCAGAGTCGGGAAGCTGAACGGACCGGTGCTCGTCGGCCTTGCGATCCGCCGGTCAGGGCACCAGGATCTCGATCTCCTCGGGTGCACAGGTCATTCCTCTTAGCCCCAGATCGAAAGCATCGATCCTCCTGCCCGGAGACCCGTGGGCTTCAGGATCGAGCACCGGGACATCTCGATCTCCGAAAAGGAATAGCGAAGTTGCGGCTTCTTCGATATCACCTTCGTCGAGTAAGCCGAGCTGGCCAACATAGGCAGTAAACGCTCCGGCAAAACAGTCGGCCTGAAGCTCAATGATGATCGAGGGATTATCGTCGAAGGCACCGGTGAGCCCCTGGACCAGATGGCCCCATTCATGGGCCAGGATGAACACGGGAGCGAAGTCACCTACCCGATCGAGCTGCTCCTGCATCAGGTTCTCGTCGTAGTAGACGCCGTGGGAAAGGGAGCAGTAGAACGCGTTATCGAGGATCGCCTCGCCGCAAGCGGTGTCAATAGGTGTTGTGTAACCGACAAACTCTTCGGCCGTTTGGTACTCAAGGCCAGCGGCCGCGAGCTCAGCGGCCCAGAATTCATCGAGGATGGTCCTGGCGGTGAAAATCAAATCGTCGAGAGTGTCCGGGCAGCCATCGCTGTCAAAGATTCCGTTGACGTTCTCCGGTTCCTCAGGGCAGGCGTCATCGGGTTCGACGATGAGGTCCCCATCTGGATCTTCGCCGACGGCCGGAGGGGTCGGCGTAGCAGGATCGTCAACCAGCAAGTCGACTTCCTGGCATTCGGGGATCGTTTCGGCAAGAAGGTCGAGAGCTTCGATGTCGTAGGGATGAGATGCACTGTCAAACGCCACGCCCATATCATCGAGAGTAACCTCCATGTCCCTGACCAAGCGTTCCAGTCCTGCATGAAATGCTTCTGGATCACTGGCGTCCAGAGCATCGATCTCATCGACCACGTCCTGCACCAGCTGCTCCATGTTACGGAGGAGCTCAACATATCTCTGCTGAAAGGCAACGCCGTCGGAAAAATCGGGAGGCTGGAGACTTTCCACCTGCTGCCGGTAATCCCGGGTCCACGCTATGAAGTCCGAGAACCCACGACTCACTTCGTCCCTCGTTGCCTCCAGCCCTTCGGTTGCCACGCTATCGTCGAACACCAACGAATCGATCATCGCCTCCCACTCGGAAGTGGCCACACAAAGCCCAAGCATGAACTGCTCGTTCCCAGCGCCGCCGACGGTCGGGACGGCCACCGCTCCCTCCGGATCTGCTATAACCGCCTCCAGGCGGCCGGCCGCCGCTAACACGCCCGCCTCGACAAGTGACCTGCTGACCTCGTTATCGAGCCCAAAGAATGCGACTCCGACGACGACGTTGCTCGATGACCAGAGATACAGCTCGGCCCTCAGCACGACGACACCGGCCTCTCCAGGAATGCGTGCCACGTACGCCACTTCTGCCCCATCCTCGGGAGCCGCTATCACAGGAATGGCATTCTGGACTTCGACACCCTCCGATATCTCCGCCCTGAGACTGGCATCGAAACAGGCCACGATTTCGCCATCCCTGCCCAGGCGTTCGAGCTCTTCTACTAGTTCCTCGATCCCCTCGGTGGTTTCGTAAATAGCCACGTCGTGCGTGATCTCAGTCTCGATCCCCTGTATTGACGTCCGCCAGAATTCACGGCCAGCCTCACCTGCCAGGGAGGCAGCATCGAGCGCCCGGCCCATGGCCGACCATTCATCCACCCTGCGGCACGCGTCGTAGCCGAGCGGGTCCTCATCGCCGGTGGGCACATCGGTCGCGGTCCAGCCACCGCCTGGAAGATCTTTCCTGCTGATGAGGAGAGCCCGGGTCAACTCGAGTGCGTTATCTGGGTCGAGCGCGAGTGCGACTGGGTCCTGCGTGGCACCCAGCGGTTCGGTGGCCGTGACTGAAGGAGTGGAGTCTCCACCTTCGAGGGGAGGGCCATCCTCGCCGCCGCCCCGCGTCGCGAAGTACACAATCGCGATCACCGCCACCACCGCCACGACGCCACCACCGATCAGGAGAGCCTTCGGCCGATCGGTCTGGCCCTGCCCGCGGTCGCCCGGAGGCGCCGGGGGGGATGTGGGGGGTTGCACCGGCGGAGGACGAACAATCGGTACAGGTATCGGCGATCCGCCGTTCGAACCGTCAGCCGCCGGTGCCTGCTTTGGCAGCGTGGGGCCCGCAGGCTCTTCAGCCCGCGGAAGTGGGCCTTCGGCCGAAGACCCACTCAGCCCCTGCCCACAGCGGCTACAAAGCTGTGCCCCATCGCTGGCTTCCTGGCCGCAGTTCGAACAGTACATGACGCAGGAATTCTACGTGCAGACCGAAAACCGAGAAACCAGTCTGGCGATCACACAGAAGCTCTTTGTCAGAGCTGCTCCTCGAACCAAGTGGCAGGCATCGCGGTCGGAAAGGCGAGGCTGCTTGAAGAGATTGGAGGTGGTTCTGCTAGCACTCCCCTGATTTGCTGCAGTTCTTCAAAACTAGTTTGAGTTTCAAAGGATCCTAACTTTCCCAATACGCCGGGTGCCTAGGCAACATCGACTTGACCCAGAGCTCACTTGGAGCCCGGAGTCCGCCAGCCTCGATAGTCGGCCAGGCGATTCCTTCGTGCTCTGCGAACTTGGACTGCGGATTCTTCATGGCTTCGAACAGTCTCGTGCTAGCGATGATCGATTCCTGTCGGGCCATGGCATAACCCATGCAGAAACGCTGACCCATGCCAAACCCGAGATGGCCTGACTTGCCGTCGAGATACCTACCCGAGCGAATCTCGCGACCCATGTGGAGATCATCGCGAAGGACGCCGAAGGTATTGGGATCCTTGAACACGCGCTCGTCGCGACTTCCGGCCGCGAGGTAGAGTGCCACGAGGATCGCCTCGAAGGGTGATCGCGAAGCTCCCATCTCCCCTTCTTCCCTCCCTTTCCGCGGTATGAGTAGAGGACCTGTTGCCAGACTTCGAGGTTGGATGGGTCAGCGAGGAGATGGGCTGTATTCATACACACATACATCCATCAGGACGCCCAGGGTATCAACACCATCCCGAAATAGTGCGTCTTCAGCTCAACCGTCAGCGTCGCCGGTGACGCGGCCGGCGCCGGGGACTCGCGCTGTCCTTGCGGCGACACATTCCGCGTTGCCCGGGTGCCCCGAAGAGATGACTGCCCAGCCGCCAGAAGGCGACCAGCACATCCTGAAGACGCCGGGTGAGCTCTTCGTCGCGCACAGGCTCGTCCGGATACATCAGCGGCATTCGCCGAAACTAGTCCAACCGGCCTCTCGTCACCAGTACGGAAACTTCCTTAGCCTGGGTGACACCATTTCGCGGCCCGCGCCGCGCTTTACGAGCACGAACTCTTAGTGAGTGCTACGGTCTTGAAGGCATTTCTGGGGATGGGAAACGAGCGACCTCTAACGCGCAGCAGGCCGAGGTCGAGATGGTATCCACCACACGTGAGAACTGACGACCTGTCACGCGGTGCATCTGTCATTTCGATCGGGCTCGAAGCTGGCACAGCCGCCTGCAGCGCACGTTGCGTTTCTGCCAGCCCCGGCTTGGCGGGCGTGTCGCGGTATCAGCAGGCGCCGCCAGCGGAGACCAGCGGCTCAGATTGTACGCGGGCCACTTCGAATCGGGGCACAAAGGACAAGGGTCAACCTCCCCGGGCACCTATCGCGATAGCCCAAGTGCGGGAACTGATCGACGACGCAAGCGAGCTGGCGCACGGGGTCGCAATGGGGGGCGATATGGATGCCGGGAGATAACTCGGCAGTCCCTTGCCCGCGGAAACATCGGGTGTGCCCTCATGCTAGTATCCCTGCTCCTTCGCAAAGACGAGCGACGCTCCGGAGACGCCGACCCCGGCTGAGCTTTGCAACAGCCGGATAACTAAGGTGACGCAAAATGGGAACGAAAGTGCCGACCCTCACAGCAGGATAGGGTCCAGGAGTCGATCCCGACATGGGCGACACGCAACACGCAGCACGACGTAAACTTGTCGCCTCCCACCAAACACCACAAAGGAAACGACCATGCCGCGACCCAAAGACATCCCCGCGATCGACCTCATGATGTCGCTCCCAACCAGCCAGCACAGTTCAACCACCCCCGGTGTGGGAGCTCTTCTCCGGAGAGGCGCTGAGGAGGCCCAAGGCGGAAGCGCCATCGGTTACATGTTCCACGGCGGGCGTGATCGCGATGAAGAGGCGGCCGACGCCGACCGGGTCGTCGCGGTGATGGACAAGCACAACGTGGCCGTCGCCCAGGTGCCAGTTAATCCCGCCGAGCCGGAAGGTGCACTTGCACTCTTCGAGAAATACCCAACGCGTTTCATCGGAGACGTCAGCGTCGATCCCAACCTCGGCATGGAGGCTGTGCGGGCGCTAGAAGCCGCGGTGAAACTCCACGCGAACGTGAAGTCCTGCACGGCCTCTCCGAGCTTCGTTTTCCCCCAGGTCCCACTGGACGACAAGAAGTGGTATCCGATTTATGTAAAATGCATCGAGCTCGGAATTCCGATCAATATATTCGTAGGGGTCCCGGGCCCGCGGGTCCCGTTCAAGGGACAGCACCCGGGCCTTCTCGACGAGATCGCCTGGTTCTTCCCTGAGTTGCAGATCGTCATGCGCCACGGCGGTGAGCCATGGACCGCTCTCTGCTGCAAGTTGATGCTCAAGTGGCCGAATCTTCACTACTGCACTTCCGCATT
>DASCML010000089.1:0-6001 GCA_036010925.1 Dehalococcoidia bacterium
GCCTGCTCTCCGAGAAGGAAAGTAGGAGCGGGATTAGTCTGCCCAAATTTTGGGCCCGAAGAGCCAAGCGCCTCCTGCCGGCGCTATTTCTGCTTCTCATCGCCGCCATGGCCTACGCGGAGGTCTTTGAGCCGCGTGAGGTCGCCGGGATGCGAGGCGACGTTATTGCCGCACTCACGTACGTCACAAACTGGTATCTGACGTTCAATGGCCAATCTTACTTCGAGAGTTTTGCCCGTCCGCAGATTCTGCAGCACCTGTGGTCGCTCGCGATCGAAGAGCAGTTCTACCTGATCTGGCCCTTGGTCATCAGCGGCGGCCTAGCGCTGATGCGTCCGCGATTGCTTGCGCCCTTGGTTATCGCTGGGGCAGTCGCCTCGGCCACCGCGATGGTACTGATGTACGACCCGGCGAAGGATGTCTCTCGCATCTACTACGGAACTGACACCAGGGCGTCCGGTCTTTTGGCCGGCGCGGCCCTGGCCTTCTTCCTTCGCCGTCCTGGTCTTTCGGAATCACGCGGGCGTATCGGCCCGCTGTCCCTAGATTTGGTGGGAATCGCTTCACTGGCCATTCTCACCTGGGCAGTGCTCTCGCTCAGCGAAACCGACCGGCTCCTGTTCCGAGGCGGCTTCGCGCTCGTAGGCGTTGCCTCCGTTGCGTTGATCGTGGCTTCGGTTCATCCTCGGACACTGACCGGCAAGGTCCTGGGATGTGCTCCAATGCGTTGGATCGGGCTGAGGTCATACGGAATCTATCTCTGGCACTGGCCGATATTCGCCTTCGTTCGCCCGGGCATCGAAGTACCCTGGGAGGGCCCTGTGGTTGTTGCCGCTCAAGTGGCCGTCGCGGTGTTTATCGCGGGTCTTTCCTATCGATTCTTGGAGCAGCCAGTCCGCAAGGGTGCGCTCGGCCGGACCATGGCCAGGGTCAGAGGGTGGCGCATTTCTTCGGCGAGGGAAAAGGGCCTCGCGACTGTCTCCGCGGCTCTTGCCGTCGTGTGCATCGTGGGCGTCACGTACGGAGCCGTCGCCGCCGAGTCTCCGAAGGCCCCGGATTACTTCGCACTCGACAGCGTTCGCATTGTGAGCACCTCGAACGGGAACGGGGTCAGGCTGTCCGTCCGCGACGCAAATATCAACAAGGCGTTTGCGGCTGGTCCTAGGGTGTTCGTGGCCAAGCTCGGCCGGGATGGACTTGTCCCTGCAGAGGAGATTCTCGAGGTGGTTTGGCCGGAGGCCGCAAACACGGCCCTCGATGAATCGGAGACCGTTGATGGTCCGGCCGTCGTTCGAATCACTGCTGTGGGGGACTCCGTAATGCTCGGGGCCGCTCGCACTTTGGCGAACCATTTCGAGGGTATCGATGTGGACGCGGCTGTTAGCAGGGCAATGATTAACGCTATCTCTATTCTTCGAGAGCGGGAGCGGACTGGTGAACTCGGCGAAGTGCTTCTAATTCATATTGGGAACAACGGACCGATCAAAGCGGAGCATGTGGACGAGGTGGTTTCGATTGCCGGCGCCGATCGAAAGATCCTGTTCGTCAACTTGAAGGTCCCCCGCTGGTGGGAAGATCCTAACAACGAAGTGATCGAGGACGGCGTGGAACGTCATCCCAATGCGATCCTCGTCGACTGGCACGCAGAAGCCCAGGCATTCCCGGATATCTTCTGGGATGACGGCATCCACCTTCGGCCAGACGGTGCGCTCTTCTACGTTGATCTCATCGAGGCCGGCCTCCGGACGCGCTAGCCGTGGCTCAGATGCTGGGCAGAAGCTGGATTGGTCGCCTCTGGTTGCTGCTCGTGGCCGTCGCGGCCCTCGTAGCTGGCATCGAGCTTGCAGCCCTAAGCCAGGGCGATTTGCGTGGTCCGGCCACACGATTCTTCTTCGGACCGTCGGGGGAGTGGGTTCAGCCATCTGGCGTTACCCCGACAATAGAGCCGCTGGTCGACGGGACCACGGTCACCGCAATCGGCGATTCAGTGCTCCTTGCGGCGGTGGACGACCTTGAAGCCTTGGTGCCCGGTATAGAGATTGATGCCGAGATAGGCCGCCTTGTGTCCGAAGTGATAGACGTCTTGGAGGAGCAGTCGGAGGCCGGACGACTTCGCGATGTCGTTGTCATCCACATAGGCAACAACGGCGAGTTCAGCGATTCACAGCTTGATGAAATGGTCGCAATCGCCGGGAGCGAACGGGAGGTAGTTTTCGTTAACGTAACGGTGTCGAGGGAGTGGGAGGGCCCCAACAACCGCGTGATCGCCCGCGGGGTCCAGCACCACCCGAACGTCTTTTTGGTCGACTGGCATGCAACCACCCAACAAGTAAGCGGACTTCTTTGGGAGGACGGTGTTCATCTTCGGCCCGAGGGGGCCATCGCCTACGCCGAAATGGTAGCGGTCTTTCTTCAGCCCTAGCGGAGCTCAAGCGGGTCTCCGGCTACGTGAGCGGGGCCGTGGTGCAACGGGGGGGAGCTCAAGATTTGTCGTGTAAACTCGAGAAGCACGCATCTTTGTAGAGTCGCTGCGCCGCGGCGTGCCGCGAGCAGCGGAGGCGCATGCCCTTGACCGGATTCCTGCCCCGCCCCCTCCGGGAGTCGGCGGCCTTTCGAACCACGTTCACGTCGCTCGAGGAGAAGGAATACGCATGGTTCATCTACGGGAACCTGTGTTTCTTCATGGCGATGCAGATGCAGTTCGTCCTCAGGGCATTCTTGGCCTTCGAACTGACCGGAAAGGCATCAGCGCTGGGGCTGGTCTCGGTAGGTGCGGCCGTACCCATGCTGGTCCTGGCTCCTCTCGGCGGTGTGATCGCAGACCGGATCAACAAGCGTACTCTTCTGATCGTTACTCAGACGGCGGCCGCGGCTGTCAGTTTGGTCACGAGCATCCTGATACTGACGGACTTGATCGCCTACTGGCATCTGTTCGCACTGGCGTTCACAGCTGGTTCAGTGTTCTCGCTGAACATGCCTGCCCGGCAGGCCCTCGTACCCCTTCTTGTACCCCAGCATAAGCTGATGAACGCTATCTCCTTGCAGATGGGTGGGATGAATGTCACGCGCATCATCGCTCCGGCTGCCGCCGGGCTGCTCATAGCCCCGGTGGGAGTCGGTTGGGTCTACCTATTTACATTCCTACTTTTCTGCGTGGCGGTAGCTTCTGAATTTCGCCTCCCCAGCCATGGACTGAAGACTGATGTGGAGCCGGAAGGATTCGTACAGGAGTTGCTGGGCGGCTTCCGTTACATATCGCACACACCCGTCATTGCGATGCTTCTTTTCTCTGGACTGCTGCTCCCCTTCTTCGCTTTCCCTGTTCAGATCATGCTCCCTGTGTTCGCAGCAGATGTGTTCGGCCATGGAGATGGCACAGGACTGGGGCTGTTGATGGCGGCGGGAGGTGTGGGAGGCCTCGTTGGTGCCGCGGTCACCGCCAACCTGGATCAGTACCAGCACAAGGGCCGCCTGATGTTCTTCGGCGCGGTTCTAATGGGCTCGTTCCTTGTCGCCTTCACTTCGACACGCCTGTTTCCACTCGCTCTCGTGTTCATTGCCGCGTCCAACATCGGGCAGATGGTCTTCATGTCATCGAACAACACGGTTGTGCAGGCGATAACACCGCCTGAGTTCCGTGGCCGTGTGATGTCCGTGAACCTGATGTCGTTTGGGGTCATGCCGTTGGGCGTTCTGCCGATTACGGCTGCTGCGGACGAGTTCGGCCCGGCGTGGGCGATCGGCGTGTCCTCAGCCGTGCTGGTGATCCTGGCTATCACAGCGTTTCTCACTGTGCCGGTGTTCCGCCGACTCCGTCTCGAGCCCTTGAGCGGCGCGGAATTGTCACCTGTGCAGGCCGCAACACTTGTTGCTGAAGGCAAGATCAGCCAGCAGGAGGCAGACCGCCTCACGGGCAGGTTACGCTCGCCTCTGCTCGCCTCCGGTCCAGCCGAGGATGCGGGCCGCGCAGATGCCCCGGGCGAGCTCGGCGATGGCAGCAAGGGACAGCGGGGGTCACAGCCTGCTGGGACAATCGACCCGGGCTGACCAGTTTTCCTGACCACTCCACAACTCGGCACAAAGGCAGTGCGAGTTATGGGCGACGTGCTCGGCAACGTAGTCAAGCGGGCCGTGGTAAATGTCCTTGGCGTTCGCAAAGGCGCACCGGAGGCACCGCCCTCCCCGACGACGCCGGACATTACATCCAGGAGAATGCGTGGAGCTGATAAGCGACGTAATCAGGGGAAAGTTCGGCTCGAACTCCCAGTAGCATCTCCTGTACGCGGCTTTAGGTATGGGGTTACGGCCACAGAAACCAAACAAGGAGCTACGAAGTGAGCGACATCGAAGATCGGTTGAGTCGACTCGAAGAGCAGGTCAGCCGCTCGGAGGACGAACGGGGAATCTTGGCGACTCTCTACAAGTATGGCCATAGCATCGACTATGGCCTGGAGGCTGATTGGGTCGAGTGTTTTGCCGAGGACGGTGCCTTCGACATGCGCCGCCGCCCAGACTTCGCCCCGGCCGAAGGCCAGAGGCACCAGGGACGCAAGGCCCTGGCTGCGTTTGTTGCCACGCACACTCGCGCCCCGGCGCGATGGCACAAGCATATGGTGGTGGAACCTGTTGTTACCGTTGATGGCGACGGTGCTACAGTCACCAGCTATTTTCTCCGGATGGACGAGGACGAGGGCGGTTCGGATGCTTACGCCTTCGCCTTCGGCCGCTACCGGGACCGGATGGTGCGTTGTGAGGACGGGGTATGGCGGTTCCAAGAGCGCGTGGTCGAAATCGAATCTCTTCACCCGCGTTGAAGCTCCCGGTTCTTGCGGGGTTGAACTAACCTCGCCATCGCGATCCAAAATGGTGGGCCTGCGGGAGGCGTCGAGACTGGCGAGTGAGCAGGGTCTCGATGCAGCGTTGGAGGAAGAGCGTCATGACAACACCGCAAGAACCGGTCTGGGAAGACCTGCGCCCGTACCGACTCACCGGGGAAGAGGCCTAGGAAGTCATCGAGGAGGCCCCCGGCGTCACGGTCTGCTGGATCCGGTCAGACGGCCGAGCCCTTGGAGTATGAGTCAGCCACGCCGTGCTGGATGATGGGCTCTACATAACGACTACCAAGAACAGGGCCAAGGCCCGTGAAATGGAAGCGGATCCTCGTGTTTCCGTTGTCCGCGAGGCGGGTCCCAAGGGTGCCATCCCTGTCGTGGGCCGGATTGAGCTCTTCGATGATCGCGACCTTGTAGCCCGCTTTCTTGAGAAGCTGGCCGACAACAGCGGGTCGACGGGAGCAGTGAGCGAGCACTTCATAAAGAGGACGAATAGCACCAGCCGGGTGGTCGGAAAGATCACGCCACAGAGGCTGAACACGTTTGATCCCCGAAAGCTAACCTAGACAACCCCGAACAGTCGGCCTCAACCTTCATGCGATCTATGATTGCTCCGTCACCGGAGAATCAACACGAGTATGGGCTCCGGAACGACCGTCGCCCATACTCCCCAGTCCGTGAGGCGGCCTAGGGTTACCGGGAGCAGACCAAGTGCAGCTCTGGTTTCGCGACCAAACGCCGTTCCGCTCGATGTTGTTGGCTCCGATGCTGCTCGTTGTCACCGGTGTGGCCTGCTCTCTGCCCTTCGCTGAGGACGACCCTACGTCCACGCCGGTTCCACCGACGGTCACTCCAACTTCAACTCCTGAACCCACTCCAACTGCCGTCCCACCAACGCCCACAGCCACTGTCGCCAGGGAGCGATGTTCGTCGGTCGGCGGCCGCCTGCAGGTGCTAACCGACGACGTAGACGCGGCGATGGAGGGATACAACGGGGCATGGGGGTTCGCGTTGATCGACGTCGAATGTGATGCGCTCGCCGAGTCGCCGACAGACTACGCCCAGTACCCTGCTTCGGCGGGGAAGATAGTGACGTTTATCGCAGTTCTCCGTGAGGTTAAACAGAAACATTTCGACTACCACGAATTCGAAGATCACCTTAAATAGGC
>DASCML010000090.1:0-25853 GCA_036010925.1 Dehalococcoidia bacterium
AGAAGGCCTTTTCGGAACCGGCGGTACTCATTGGGATACACTGTGCCTGTATGTCCCGGCTCGGATTCATCAATCGGATCATCGGCGACTCCAACGAGAAGGAGCTCAAGCGCCTCGGCAAGATCGTAGCGGGGATCAACGAACTCGCGGACGAGACCGAGTCGCTGAGCGACGATGAGTTGGCCGCTCGATCAGTGGAGTTTCGCGAAAGACTGGCCGCCGGGGAAAACCTCGAAGACATCCTTCCGGAATCGTTTGCCACGGTACGGGAAGCCGCAGCGAGACTGGTCGAAGAACGCCCGTACGACGTTCAGCTGATGGGCGCTATCTCACTCCACGAAGGGAAGATCGCAGAGATGCGGACCGGTGAGGGAAAGACCCTGACCGCCGTATCTGCGGTATATCTCAACGCCCTGGCCGGGAAGGGTGTCCACATCGTCACAGTGAACGATTATCTGGCCCGGCGCGACGCCATCTGGTACGCGCCGGTCTACACGCTCCTCGGAATGACCGTCGGCGTGATCCAGAACAACTTCATCTCCTACATGTACGAGCCTGGATATCGGCCGGAGGAGGAGGGGCAGGAAGGCCTCGACGATCTCCGGCTTGCGACCCGACATGAGGTCTACAGGGCCGATATCACATACGGAACTAACAACGAGTTTGGCTTCGATTACCTCCGGGACAACATGCTCAAGGAAATCGACGAACGCACTCAACGTCCGCTTCATTTCGCGATCGTCGACGAAGTCGACAATATCCTGATCGACGAGTCGAGGACGCCACTGATCATCAGCGGTCACGCCGAAGAGGCCAGCACCACTTACATGGCGTTCGCGAGGGGCGTGAGGAACTTGAGCGAGGGGCATGATTTCGTAATAGACCACAAGGCCAAACACGTTGCTCTCACTGAGGACGGTATCGAGCGTCTCGAGAAGGCGATGGGGATCTCCAACCTGTTTGCTGACGCCGGGGTCGCCCGCCATCTCGAGGCCGCCCTCGATGCCCAGTTCCTCAAGCAAGCCAACGTCGAGTACGTGGTCAAGGAAGGTGAAATCGTCATCGTAGACGAGTTCACCGGCCGCATGATGCCCGGACGGCGATGGAGCCACGGCATTCACCAGGCCATCGAAGCCAAGGAAGGGCTCACGATTCAGCGGGAGTCCATCACCTACGCGACGGTCACCTTTCAGAACTTCTTCCGGCTCTACGACAAACTCGCGGGAATGACCGGAACCGCGGAGACAGAAGCCGAAGAGTTTCACAAGATCTACGGGCTGGACGTCATTGTTATCCCGACCCACAGGCCGATGATCCGCGAGGACCACCCCGATGTCGTCTATATCAATGAGCGCGCCAAATTCAACGCAGTTGTCAGCGAAATTGAGGAGATGCAGAAGGAAAAGCGGCCGGTGCTGGTGGGCACAACCTCGATCGAGAAGTCAGAATACCTAGCTGGACTACTGAAGAAGAAGGGCATCGCCCACGACATTCTGAACGCGAAGCAACACGAACACGAGGCGCAGATCGTAGCCAACGCCGGGCAGGGTAAGGCCGTTGTGATCGCGACCAACATGGCCGGGCGAGGAACCGACATCAAGCTTGGTCCGGAAGTGGCCGACCATGGCGGATTACACGTGATCGGCACAGAACGTCACGAGTCACGACGGATCGACAATCAGCTTCGCGGCCGCTCGGGACGCCAAGGAGATCCTGGGTCGAGCCGCTTCTTCGTCTCCTTCGGCGACGACATCATGAAGCGCTTTGCCCCTGATTGGGTTCCCGGGATGATGCAGAAGTTCGGCATGACCGAGGACACACCGCTCGAGTCGAGCATGGTGGGCCGCGCGATCGCGCAAGCCCAGCAGAAAGTAGAGGGGCACAACTTCGACATCCGCAAGAGGCTGGTCGAGTTCGACGACGTCATCAATGAGCACCGCACTGTCATCTACGGCGAGCGGGACAAGATCCTCCTGGGCGCCGACACACGAGCGAACCTGCTGGGGATGATGGGCGACGAAATCGAGGCGGTACTGTCGGCCGTCGACGAATCCCCCGACATGCTAGAGGTGTCGCAGTCGGAGCTGCGGGAAATCCTCCCCCCGGACGACATTCCATCGATCCCGGAAATGCGAGATCTCGGCGAGGAACTCATCGACGAGATGATCGCCCGCTCCGAGGACCGGTACGAGCAGCTCGAAGAGCTCCTGGGGGAGGACAATGTGCGGGCGATGGAGCGCGCCCTCCTCCTTGAATCAATCGACTTCCACTGGCGCCAGCACCTCACCGCGATCGATGACCTGCGCACGAGCATTGGGCTCCAGGCGTACGCGCAGCAGGATCCACTCGTGGCCTTCAAGCGTGAGGCCTACGATATGTACCAGCAGCTCCAGAACAACATCCGCCGCCAAGTGGCCCGCACCGCGTTCCGGGTGAAGATCGACGTGAAGCAGACGTCGCCTTCAAAGCAGGCGGCTTCAGGCAACGGTTCTTCGAACGAGCCGGCAGCCGGAAAAGCGAAAGCGTCGGTCCCGCAGTCCACGCCTGCCGTGAACACTCTCAGGACCAACAAGGACGATGGCGGCAGGCTGGCCCGGCGCGGGGGAAAGATAGCGAAAAAGCGGCGCATGTTACGCTAACGATTTTTTCGTTATACTTATTTGGTGACTCCCCCAAATAAAGAGAACGCCGCCCAGCGCATCATCCGCCGATTCGGCGGGCAAAGCGCGCTTGCGGAGCTGCTCGATAAGCGGCAGAGCACTATCCAACACTGGGCGAGGACCGGGCGCGTACCTGCACAGTGGCAGGTGCCGCTGATGAACCTCGCCAGAGAACGAGGAATCATCTTGGAAGCAAAGGACTTCGTTGCGACTGAGCCGGCGCAGATCAAACCGGCAAAAGGGAAGCTCGGCGTGTTACTCGTTGGCTTGGGCGCTGTGGCCACGACTTTCGTGGCAGGTGTAGAGAGCACCAGGCGGGGATTCGGATCGCCGATCGGTTCGCTGACTCAGATGGGCACAATCAGACTCGGAAAACGCACTGAGCGCCGCTCGCCCCTCATCAAAGAACTCGTCCCCCTGGCCGATCTGGACGACCTCGTCTTCGGTGCCTGGGACCCCATGGCTGACAATGCCTACGAGGCCGCCCTGAATGCCGGGGTACTCGACCGCCATCGCCATCTCGACCCGATCGCTGATTTCCTGAAGTCTATCGAACCGATGCCCGCCGCCTTCGATCAGTATTACGTGAAACGACTTGAAGGTCCGAACGTGAAGCACGGCCGGACCAAGCTTGAGATCGCCCAGCAGATCCGCAAAGACATACGCGACTTCAAAGAGCAGAACGACTGCGATCGGCTCGTAATGGTCTGGTGTGCGTCTACCGAGATTTTCATGTCGGAGACCGACGTGCATAGCAACATCGAGTCCTTCGAGGCAGCGCTCGACGACAACGATGTCAACATCGCCCCGTCGATGCTTTACGCCTGGGCGGCGCTCATGGAAGGGGTCCCGTTCGCCAACGGCGCGCCGAACTTGACGGCTGACAATCCTGCACTCCTGAAGCTTGCAAATGACAACGGCGTTCCGGTCTGTGGGAAGGACTTCAAGACCGGCCAGACCCTGATCAAGACAGTCCTTTCACCCATGTTCAAGGCGAGGATGCTCGGCATCGGAGGCTGGTATTCGACGAACATCCTAGGCAATCGAGACGGCGAGGTGCTCGACGATCCCGAGAGCTTCAAGACCAAAGAGGAGTCCAAGCTCGGGGTGCTCGAATACATCCTTCAGCCTGAGATATACCCGGAACTCTACGGCGAGCTCTATCACAAGGTCCGCATCAACTACTACCCGCCCCGGGGCGACAACAAAGAGGGCTGGGACAACATCGATATCTTCGGGTGGCTGGGCTACCCGATGCAGATCAAGGTCGACTTCCTCTGCCGCGACTCCATCCTGGCGGCTCCGCTGGTCCTAGACCTAGCGTTGTTCTTGGACCTTGCTCAGCGCTCGGGGCTCAAAGGGATCCAGGAGTGGCTCTCCTTCTACTTCAAGAGCCCGCAGCACGCGCCGGAGCTGTATCCCGAACACGACCTGTTCATCCAGCAGACGAAGCTGAAGAACACGCTACGCTACCTCGTGGGCGAAGAGCAGATCACCCACCTCGGCGTCGAGTACTACGAGGGAGCTGGGACCGACGTGTAGTCCGGCCCTTCCTAGCGCTGCAGGAAGTCAGTGGCAGCCCAGCTCGGCTGCCCGTCAGGTGTAGTCACCGCGAGCCATGCCTACTGCGAGCAAAACAATGACTACACAAACCACAATGTACGGCCAGAAGATCACCTCTGGGGAGAACCAGACTGCTACACCAAGAGGCACCATCGCTAGCAGCCACAAAGCATTTTCCCGAAAGAACCCCTTGATTTCAGACATAACTGAACCTTACGTCTGCGTGTAGATACGCAGAGCCGACGAATCACCGCCAGTGATGGCTCAGTTCTTCTCGGTAGCAGTCTCTGTTGATGTAGTGGGCGTAGTGGGTGATGCGCACCAGTCTGTGCTTATCTCCAAGATTCCTCTCCAAAATGGAGTAAGCGTCCTTTCCGAAAGCGACGATTGTTGGATCAGTCGCGCCAAGGTCCTCGAGTTCCTTGCGGAACACTCCGAGGTTCTCTTCTTCGAACGACTTGTTGTCTCGCAAGTACTTCATGACCTTCCTTGACGAGGCCTCGTTGAGGTCCTTGATGACGTCGGTCATGTAGCCGCCCCACCAAGGTGAGCCTCGTAACGCATGTCGGACCTTGTAGTCGGTCGCTTCAGGCCTCGGATCATGGAAGTTGGCTAGAGGGGGCTCGAGGTGCACCTCGAGAAATGTTGAGCCCAACGAAGACGATGTTCGGTTTCAGTTGGGCCAGGAAGTCGGTACCTTTAAGGACGCTCAGATCTCCAATGTTGCTTTTCGGTGTATCCCCTTCTTCTGCCCAGATGGCCCAACTCGTCCAATGGCCGTACTTGTTCTTGAGAAATTCGAAGTGGGCTTGATCCATCATCTTGAGTCTGCCAATCCGTTCCTGAGAGGATGCCGAGTAACAAATAAGCTCCTAAGTGTGGATAAGCGTCGCTGTTAGATCTGCTGTGATCGGAGTTATCTCGTCGCGACTGAGATCAATCGGCGCCGTCACAACCATAAGGCTACGGTGCGTCGGCGTTCTAGCGACCAAGAAGAGCGATTGCGATTTCCCGAGTGGCGGTACACAGCCCTCGATGCGGCCGCCCTGGCTCAACCGGCGGGGCTCACGCCCACACTCACCTCTCGTAGACCTTTGGGTTTTCGCTAAAGTCGTGGACCTCTTCGCCGGTTTCCCCGGGAAAAACCTCCACCTTCAGCCTCCTGTCTTCGACGAGCTGCACGAGGATCACTCCCAGCACGGGGCCTTCGCTTTCGGCCCTGATGTCTTTGACGAGGGACCTCCTGTCCCATCGTTCCTCGCCGGCGTAGTACTCGATACTAACCAGCTCGTACTCGATCACCCCGGAATCGACCGTGACCTCCAAGGGGAACGGAGAATTCCCCTTGACTCCAAATTGCTTCGGCTCGCCTTCGTAATTCCCGATCGAGACTATGAAGTGCGAAGGATCGAGGTAGTTGGGGGAGATGGACAGGTGGCCTATCCAATAGTTGTTCTGATCGACCCCCCTATAGCCGTTGGTACCTTCTAGGAACCAGTTGCCTATCAACCTCCCGTCGACGTCGTGGTCGAACTTACCGCCGATCGGCTCCTCGGTTCTAAGGCTCTTGGCTGCGATCTCGTCTCTGATCTCGTCGGTGAAATAGTCCAAAGTGTGCGGAACGTGGATCTTCCAGGGCTCGCTTTCATAGTGCTCGGTGACGAGGAATCCAGAGAGAACCACATCTTGGTCGACCAGGTTGTAGTCGACGTTTTGGGAGTACCAGCCGATAATCTCCCCCGCTTCGACGGAGATACTGACGGACGAATAATCTCCCTTGTCAGGGGCTTGGGCAGCAACCCTGTCGGATAGTTGATCTATATGAATGTAGATACTCTCGACTCCACATCCGTGATCTATCACAAGTCTGAAATCAGACCATTCGATTAGCTCGTTCTCCGGACCGTCAGGATAACTGCCGAACATATGTTGGAGGCTTCTTATGACCCCGTCTCCGGGAGCGTAAACCTCGATATCGATCTCTTGGTTATCGAAGTCCTGGAAGTACTGGTGATCCACGGGAGTAACGTGATTGCCGCTCATGCGTCCCAGAGGCACCACGACGGCGGTCTTATCTAGGTTGACGGGCGGAAATTCGAATATCGTCGGCTCACCGCACTCGACCTCCTGTTGCACCCCCTCCTCGGCAATCGGTGAGTCGTCCGGCTTGTCGTGTTCAGCCGTCTCCTCAAGCGACTCCGGCCTACCTTTATCGAAAGTTGAATTCGAGCACCCCCCCCCGGCGATGACGCCGGCGGCAATGACCAGAATGAAGAGGGTGGAGAATCTGATTCGCAAAACAGGTACCCGCGACGGTCCATGTTAAACCTGAGTTTCCCGAGCGACGATACTTAGCCCCGAGACAGGGCTGCCCTTTTCCAGAGGGTCGGAAATCTATCAGAGATCGCCCGTGCCGACGGTCTTCTCGCCCAGGAGGCAAAACAGCTACGGCGCGGCTACTTGCAGCCGTCGAGGTTGGTCGGCGCCCAGTCTCATCTGCGGAACTCAGCCAACCGACACTTCCGACCCCCGAGGCCGTATACCGTGTTCTCCTGGCGCCCGGCCTTAGAAACCAGCCTCTCGAGTACCTAGCCACACTCTCTCTCGATTCACACAGTCGTCTACTCTCGCCCCCTCACTCCGTCGTTGGCAACGCAAGAGGAGTGGCTGGCAAGATGCTCGACATAGAACTCCTTGAGACCGACAACTTCGTCTCTCTGATGCGCGATGCCCTCGGGTTCGATGCTTGACGGAACAGCGAGGGCGAACTGCTACACTCCGGCGCATGGTCCGCAAGTGGCAGGTTCTGGTAGCGGTTTGTTTCGGCACCTACCTCGCCACCATGGACTTCAGCATCGTCAACGTCGCGCTGCCCACTCTGGCCGAGGATTTCGACACGTCTCCGGACCGGGTTGTTTGGACGACGCTAATCTTCAGCCTGGCTGTAACGGGCCTCACTCTTACCGCCGGGAGAGCCGGCGACCTCTGGGGCCGCAAGCGTCTCTACCTGGTGGGTTGGGCGATCTTCTCGGTTGGGCTCCTCGCTTCCGGTCTCGCCGGCTCGCTGGCCGAACTCCTGGTCGGGCGAATTATTCAGTCGGTCGGCGCCGCCTTCATCATGGCCACCGGCAACGCTCTGATCACCTCCGCATTTCCTGACTTCGAGCGCGGCAGGGCACTGGGAACCAGCGGGGCCGTGGTGGGAGCTGGCCTCATGAGTGGGCCTCTTCTGGGCGGTGTCATTCTCGAAGCGTTTGACGACTGGCAGGCCATCTTTCTCCTTCGGGTGCCGGCCGGCCTGGTCGCGTTCTTGGTAGCGTATTTCGTCATCCACGAATCGAGCCACGACCAACCCGCCTCGGGAAGGCTTGATATACCAGGAGCGATGACACTCTTCGCAGCCATGACCTCAACTCTGTTCGCGCTTAACCAGGGCCACTCGCTCGGCTGGTCATCCCCGGTCATCGCAACCCTGTTCGCGGTGGGGGCAGTCCTCTTCGTCGGATTCATGCTCATCGAGCGGCGCGCATCGAGCCCGGTTGTCGCCCTCAACTTATTCCGGGTGCGCAGTTACTCTGTGGGGGTCGTCAGCCTCGCGCTCAGCTTCGCGGGCCAAGCCACCACGATCTTCCTGATGCCCTTCTACCTGATCGCAGTGCGAGACTATTCAACCACTCACGCGGGGCTCATCATCACGACCATTCCCGCCATGATGCTCTTGCTCTCGCCAGTGAGCGGGTACATCTCCGACAGATTCAGGATCCGCCATCAGACCACCGTTGGAATTACCATGGTGTCCGTAGGCCTCTTTTCGCTGTCGACACTTGGGCCCGACACACCCGATGCCCTAGTTGTCATGCGGCTCCTCGTCATCGGCATCGGCATTGCGATCTTCATGTCGCCCAACAGCAGTCAGATCATGGGTAGTGTTCCGCGCTCCATGCTGGGGACCGCTTCAGCAAGCGTGGCAACGTCCCGAAACATCGGCAATTCAACCGGGCTCGCGGTTGCGAGCACAGTCGTGGTGGTGGTGGCAGGTAATTCCGCGAATCTTGGGAGCGTACAGAACTTGGGTGACCTTCCGAGAGACGCGCTCCTCGATGGTCTCCGGGCTGCATTCTTCGCCGCTGGCGCAATCTCTGCCACAGCGATCGCGGCTTCGCTGTTCCGATCGGATTCTGACCGCGCCCCCGAACTCGATCCGCTGGGGCCAGCCGCTAAACCGGCCGACTCACAGAACCCGGTCGGGTAGCAACAAGGCTCGCGGCCTAGAGGATCGGACTGACCACCACAGCCTGCTCGCGGGCCGGCCCGACGGAGATGAGATCTACAGGGCATCCGAGGAGAGTCTCCACCCGCTTGATGAACGACCGCGCTTGCTGCGGAAGAGCATCGAAATCGCGCACGTCGCTCGTCGGCGTACGCCACCCGGGGAGTTCCTCGTAAACCGGGGTGACGCTTTCGAGGGCGGAGAGGAGCACTGGGACCCTGTCAAGGATCTTTCCGTTGAGCCCGTAGCCTGTGCAGATCTTGATGGTCTCGAGGCCGTCTAAGACGTCGAGACGGGTGAGGGCGATGGACTGCAACCCGTTTACCCTCGCGGTGTGCTGCGCGGCGACGGCATCCAGCCACCCGATGCGACGAGGTCGGCCGGTCGTGGTTCCGTATTCTCCGCGGCCGAATTCCTTGCCGTGATCCCTCAGCCGCTCAGCGGTGGCGTCAAAAAGCTCCGTGGGGAACGGACCGTTGCCGACACGCGTGCAGTAGCTCTTGAAGACTCCGATTACGCGACTGATGTCGGTCGGCCCAATCCCGACGCCAAGCGCAGCCCCACTACTGGAGCTGCTTGGAACGCTTGAGGTGACGAACGGGTAGGTTCCGTGATCCAGGTCAAGAAGCGAGCCCTGCGCTCCTTCTAGGAGCACCACCTCGCCCCGGAGGTGGGCGTCTAGCACGACCGCCTGGGCGTCGCCGACGAAGCGGAAGAGCTGCTTCCCAAACCTGCCATACGCGTCCTTGATGTCTGCAGCGTCAAGAGGATCGCCCCCGTACACGCCTGTGATTATTCGGTTCTGGATGTCCAGGACTTCGTCCACGCGCTCCGCAAGCGCCTCCGAACGAACGAGGTCGGCAACTCTGATACCCCGGCGTGCGACCTTGTCGACAAAGCAGGGTCCAACGCCCCTCCCGGTCGTTCCGATCGCTGCGCCTCCCCGATGCGCCTCGTCGAGCCGGTCAAGTTCACGGTGCCAAGGCATGATTACCTGTGCGCGTTCGCTCAGCACGAGACGCGAGGTGTCGATCCCACGCGATTGCAACTGGTCCAGTTCGCCGAGAAGAATCTCTGGGTCGACGGCCACACCGTTTCCAATGACGCTCGTCTTGTCTTCGTGAAAAATACCGGCGGGAATGAGGTGAAGCTTGAACTCACCAAGCTCGTTGATGATCGTGTGACCAGCGTTATTCCCGGCTGAGTATCGCGCAACAACACGCGCCTTGCGTGCCAGCAGGTCGACTATTCGGCCTTTACCTTCGTCGCCCCACTGACCGCCGATTACGACCACGACGGACATAATGAACACTCCGGACCCGACATTGGTGATCCGTAGACGAAGGTTACACTAACTCCGCTGGTGGCGGCAGAGCACAGGGCATTCAGGCGGTCTCCAAGAGACTCCACCCGGCCGGCGTCTGGATCCTCAACCATGGCTATGCGGACACCGGGCCTTATCTCCCGGGAAGGCATCAGTAGCGAATAGCCACCGGTTTCGCCGGTTCGAAACGATCTGGTCGAGGTTGGGCACCGCGACCGTCCAGTATCGCAGGTCAGTTGCTGCGAAGGGGCCGCCCGGCGGTGATGACACCCCAGGAAGTTCGTCTGCGTTGACCAACTTAATCACGCTGGCTCTGCACCCAGGCGATGCATGAGCGTGCCTGACACGGTGATTAATTCCTAGAATTCGAACCCAAGCGTGTCCCTGTAGAACTTCAGAGCAGCATCGCCATCTCTGACCATGATCCCAATATCACCCGCATCTTTCACCGTCTCAACCGTCATCGGACTCTTTCTGCTTTCTCAAGATTGTCTGCCTGCTCAATCGCAGAATACGTCCTCCACATTTCCTCTCCTGTGGAAGACCCGGGGAAGCCGCTGCCCCAGGCCCGCCATGATTTCCCAGGGAATGGAGCCGCAAAGATCTGCCACGTCGCCGGCACCGAGTCGTTCACCGCCATCGTCGCCGATGAGGGTGACGACATCGCCTTCGGCCATTTCCGGCCCCCCAGTAACGTCGACAATGAACTGGTCCATAGCAATTCGCCCCACCGCTGGCCACCAAGTCCCTCCGATGAGCACAGCCACACGGCCACTGAGCGCCCGAGGCCAGCCGTCCGCATAACCGACCGGGACGAGAGCCAGAACGCTTCGCCGGCCCGCCCGCCACGCTAGTCCGTAGCTGACGCCGTCGCCCTCTTCAATCTGTGATATCCGAGCGACCCGCGCGCGAAGCGAGAGCACAGGGGTGAGGCCGGGAATCAGCGTATTCTGAGGGGTTACCCCGTAGAGGGAGAGGCCGCAGCGGACACCGGAGTAGCGCAACTCCGACCGCCGGAAGGCCGTCGCCGAATTCGCTACGTGTCGAAATGGGACCCAGGGCATCCTTCGCAGGGCCTCGTCGAAAACGGCCGCCTGCTCGACCGAAAACGAGTCATCGCCTTCGTCCGCGTTCGCCATATGTGTACTGAGGCCCTCGACTGTGAGACGCGGCAAACCGCGCAGGGCCTCGGCAAGTCGCGTCGCTTCTTCGAGTGAGACTCCAAATCGATGTAGCCCAGTGTCTACCTTGAGGTGGACAAGTGCTGTCTTTCCCTGCACCTGGGCCTCCTGCGAAAGAGCAGCGCCCAGCGCCTCCGAGTGACAGGTCAGCGTCAGGTCATTCGCGACGGCGGCAGCAGCATCAGACGAATACGAATGACCAAGGACGAGAATCGGCGTGCGCACGCCCGCCTTCCGGAGGGCATGCCCTTCTGCAGCCCAGGCAACCGCCAGGCGGTCCACCCCGAGCCGCTCGAGCTCACACGCTATGCCGATGGCCCCGTGTCCGTAGGCGTTCGCCTTAACCACCGCGATGATTTCGACGTCGGAGCCCATAGCCCGGCGGAGGATTTCGAGGTTCTCTTCGAGCGCAACCAGATCCAGCTCGAGCCAGGCGTTTCTTTCCTTCGTGACCCCGTCGAGATCCGGGCCCGTTGCGGCCGCCGACAGATCGTGAAGGCCGATGGGCGTTTGTTTCTCAGACATTGACCACGAACCTTGAGAAGCGCTCCCTCGGCAGCATCGCCGCTAGGTTACCATCCGGATCGAATCTTCCCACCGAGTGAGTTATGCGCTCCACTTCGGCCCCCGTCCTAGCGCTCCTGTCGGCCCTCCTCTTGGGAGCATGCTCCTCGGGGGATGGAGGCTCCCAAAAGGAGGGCCAGGTACCGACACCAGCCAGCAGTCCGACCGCCCCTCAGGTCGAGCTCACCAGCACTCCAGACCCGACGGTACAGGCTGAGATTAGGGCTGGTGAGCTTCTGGCGGCTGCAGTCTCCGCCTATGAGGAAAACCAAAACGATCGTTCCGTGTCTCTCCTGCTTGCAGCCATCGACATCGCGCCCGACAGTTCCCCAGCGGAAGAGGCCGCCCGGTTCCTCCTCGGGAGACGCTTGCTGGATTCAGGCAATATCGACGGCGCACTAACGCACCTAGAAGCTGCGGTGGCTGTTGGAGGAGTCCTCCGCTTCCATGCGGGTGCGGCCCTGGCAGAAGCGAGAGAGGAAGCGGGCGACGACGCGGTGGCTGCAGACCTTCGAGCAACTCTGCTGGCCGAATCGGATCTTCCGGCCGCCGTGCGGGAGGCCATTGTCCAAGCTGCTGCCGAGGCGGCGTCACCCGACGATGCAGCAGAGCTCGCCGACCAGGCGAACAGCCCCCCTGCTCTCGCTGCTGTGCTGCAAGCGATGGCTGCGGGCGGTTCGACAACGGCCCTCGTCGCTGTACTCAACCGCCTGATCGACGGGTTCCCATCGTCTGAGGAGGCACTGGACGCTCTGGCCATCGCCAATCAGTTCGGGATCCAACTTGAGCCTGGTATCGTGGGCCGGGCCCTATATCGCAACCACGAACTGGAAGCGGCGATCGTGGTTCTTCTTCCGACGGTTTCGGACCCAGACGCTACCGCAAGCACCCTCGCTCTCCGCACGTATTACCTGGCGACTGCGATCGACGACGCCGGCAACCCGGTTGCATCAATACAGTATTACGACTTGGTACGGGAGCTGGTGCCCGGCGACCAATTCGCGTACCGGGCCGGTTACTGGGCGGCCCGCGCGCTTGAAGCAATCGGTGACACCGAGGCTGCTACTGAACGTTATGTCGCCCTAGTTGAAGAACGGCCTTCCGGCCAGTTCGCTCGCGATGCTGCATTTCGAGCGGGCTACGCTTGGCTTGAGTCGGGCGAACCAGAGACGGCCCTCGCCGCCTGGGAGTCCGCCGTCGGCGGGGCGGACGCCCGCGTCTTTTACTGGAAGGCACGCGCTCACGAGCAACTCGGAGACATCGTCAGCGCTGAAGCTTCGCTCCGGGCCGCAGCTGTCGAGCAGCTATCGTTTTACGGTGAGGAGGCAACCCGCAGGCTGACCGGGGAACCCCCGCCGGATGCTGGCTATCGGCCGCTTCCGGAGAGGCCCCCGCCGGAGTGGGACGACGTCGAAACGTGGTTCATAAACAGGACGGGCCTCGCTCCCCCGACCTGGGGATTTCAAACGGTCGCTGGCCTGCTCTCCTCCCTGGGTCTCCTGACCGACGGCGCCGAGGCCCTCAAGGCAGCCGCAGCAGCGAACCCTGAGCCCGCCAACGTACTGGCCCTGGCCCGCGAGGCAGCTGCAGCCGAGCTCGCGGGCACTGCGATAGTGCTCCTGCGCGACGCGCTGGGCGACTACCCGACCTCGTTCACTTCCCTCCCCTCCACCCTTCAGTCGATCCTCTATCCCCTCCCACTGCCCGACGTCCTCGATGCCGAAGCTGAACGAAACAGCATCGACCCACTTCTGCTGGCAGCACTCGTGAGACAGGAGAGCCTGTGGGACCCGGCGGCCATCTCCTTCGCAGGGGCCATAGGGCTGACACAGGTCATGCCCCCAACGGGCGAGCAGATTGCCTCTGAAATCGGGTTCGGCCCCTTCGCGACCAGAGACTTGCTGAAACCGAGTGTGAGTCTGCGCTTCGGCTCCTATTACATCGCCGCCCAGCTCGACCGCTTTGGTTCTCCGGCCGCCGCCTTGGCCGCCTACAACGGCGGCCCCGCCGCAGCCGCGGTTTGGGTCGCCATGGCCGATCCCGTAGAGGACCCGGCGCGGTTTCTCGAGAGTATTTCGTTCCAAGAAACTTACGGTTATGTCGAGTTAGTCTTAACCGGGTATGCTCGCTACAGGTTCCTGACTCCCCCCTAGGCGCCCGGATTGGCTCTTGTGGAGCAGCCGGATACGATAGGCTGGCCGCCGCCAATCTGGAGTGTCCTAATGTCCACCAAGCGAACCTACCAGCCCCACACTAGGAAGCGAAGCCGCACCCACGGTTTCCGACACAGGATGTCCACGCGTGCCGGACGCCGGGTGATCCAATCGCGTCGCCGCAATGGCCGGAAGCGGCTCACAGCCGTCTAGACCGCCGCCTGCGGCTACACGGCTACCGGCCGGCCCAGCCTTTGATAACCTATTTTCTCGCGGCCGCTCGGTCGCGAATCAGTTTC
The DNA here is from genome assembly GCA_036010925.1 of Dehalococcoidia bacterium. Taxonomy (GTDB): domain Bacteria; phylum Chloroflexota; class Dehalococcoidia; order Tepidiformales; family Tepidiformaceae; genus DASCML01. The sequence continues at coordinate 14,015 of DASCML010000090.1, forward strand.
TCATACTTAAGTACATGCCGAACAGCTACGATCGCACGCGGTGGGGGTTTGCAGTAGGCCGTCGCCTAGCTCCGTCGGCCGTGATGCGAAACCGGCTTAGACGTAGGCTCCGTTCGATTGCCCGCGATTCTGACGCCCCTGAAGGGGTCGACATTGTGATCATTACGAGAGCTGGGGCGCTCACTGCCCCTCCCATGCTCCTCAGGCAGGCCCTGGAACAGCTACTTGCGCGTATTCGGGCGAAAAAAGAATGACTGCCGGGCTTCTGGTACGCTTAATCCGAGGCTATCAGCGCATTCTGTCACCGATCTTGCCCTCAGCCTGTCGCTATCAACCTACATGCTCTCACTACGCGATTGATGCAGTCGAATCAAAGGGTGCCCTTCGGGGAACCTGGATGGCCATTTGCCGACTTGCCCGGTGCAATCCTTGGGGGGGTTCTGGATACGACCCGGTAGACCCGGATCGCGAGAGTCCCGAAAGATTGGCCGAATCTGGTGATGAGGCGATCCTGCCAGATGAGAAATAATCGTGTTTCACGTGAAACACGCGACATAACACACGTGTTCCTATCTAGGGCCCCTGCTAGGATCCCCCGGTGCGCCCTTTCCGACCAACCCCCCTGCAGTGGGGTCTTCTCCTCCTCGCCCCGCTCGCTGCTGCATGTGTCGGTACGGAAAACCCGGAAGGGTGGGCTGAGCCCGTCCGCGATGGCGACGTCCTTTTCGCATCCCTCGATCGCGGGGAACTCTCTTCTCTCACGTTCACTGAAGGGGGCCCAATCCAGATTAGCTGGACGTTTCCCAGCGACGTCCGCGAATCTGAGAAAGACCTCGACACCGAGGCTATCTACCCCGCGCCGATAATCCAAGATGGCCGGATCGTAATTGCCACTCATGCCGAAGGAGTGTTTTCTCTCGATCCCCTTGATGGCCGCATTCTCTGGCGCCGAGAAGGGCTCGGCAAGGAGATCGTGAGCGCTTTCGCTGAAACTCCTTCCGGAGACATCGCCGTTGGCACAGCCGACGGATTCCTTCACGTGATCGATTCGGTTGATGGTCGCACGGTCGATGGCTGGCCAACGACCGGCGTGGAGCTACCCGCTGGCATTTGGGCCAGCCTGGCGCTGGATTCAGATACGGTCTACGCAGCCACGATGGACGGCGATGTCTTCGCGTTCGCGCTGAGTGACGGCAGTAGCGCCTGGTCGAGGCCATTCGAGACCTCCGGTGCGGTGCTGGAGCTCGCGCTGTTGCCCAACGGTCGGCTGTTCGTCCCCTCGCTGGACCGAAAGGTCTACCTCCTCGACCCCGCGACGGGAGAGAGCGTTACCTCTCCGCTCCCGGTTAAGGACTGGGTCTGGATGAAGCCGACTGTAGAGGGTCACACAGCATACTTCGGCGACCTCTCAGGGAGGGTTTATTCACTTGACATAAATACTGGTATCCTCAATTGGACGTCTGATCTTGGAGACCGGATAAAGGCTTCGCCGATCCTCTTGGGCGAGCTCCTGCTCGTTGTCGATCGTTCGCCTACCGTCCACTTCCTGACCCCCGCCACCGGCGACAGGGTCAATTCCGTCCCCCTCGATGCCAAGACCGTTCGAGCACCGCTGCTCGTGACCGGCGACACGGTGCTGGTGCTTTCCACCGACGGCAAGCTATTCCGCGCGCGAGTGCAACCTGAGCCGTCAGTGATTGACCTCAATATCGGAAGCGCCCAGTGAACGAGCTCGGCGACATCTTCACCTGGCTGCTGCTCGATCCGATGATCAATTTCCTGATCATCCTGACCAACCTTCTTTTCTCGAGCTTTGGCCTAGCGATCATCGCCTTCACCATTTTCATTCGAGTCGTGACGTTCCCACTCACAATGCGACAGCTCCGCCAGACACGAGCGATGCAGTCGCTCAGCCCACACATCCAGGAAATCCAAAAGAAGTACAGCGACCCCAAGCGCCGCCAGCAGGAAATGATGAAGGCCTACCGCGAAGCCGGGGTCAACCCTCTTGGCTGTGCCGGGCCGTTCGCTCTCCAGATGCCGGTGCTGATCGCTCTCTTCGTAGCCGTCCGCATTACCCTTCCCGAGTCGCCCGAGGCGCTAGAACGGCTATCAGGCCACCTTTACGACTGGAACTTCGTTCAACAGTCCGTGCCGCTTCAAACTCACTTCCTCGGTGTGGACCTGCGAACTCCAAACCTTGTCTTTGTTGTCCTAGTTGCTGCATCCACATTCATTCAGAGCAAGACCACGGTCACCGTCGCAACAGACGAACGGGCACGAACTCAACAGCAGATGCTCACCATCATGATGCCGGTCATGCTGGCCTTCTTCGCTCTCAATCTTCCAAGCGGGGTTAGTCTCTACTGGGTCGTGAGCGGTATTGTCTCTATCGTATTCAATGTCGCCATTTACGGAGTGCCCCAACTCAAGATCGAACCACTGGTGAAAGGCCCGAAATCCGCGACCAGCGCTACTGTGCCGGAGATCGTAGAGGCCGTACCAGCCAAGAAAGAACCACAGCCGGCTCAACGCCGTGAATCAAGGACGAGATCTAATGGACCAAGTCGACCAAGTCGAAGCAAGCGGAAAAACCGTCGAAGACGCTCTTGAGCAAGCCCTCACGAAACTCGATGCAACGCGCGAGGAGGTCGAGCTTGTCGTGCTCGACGAAGGGAAGAAAGGGATCTTCGGGCGCGGTGCGCGCGACGCCGTTATTCGCGTCCAACGCGTAACCGATCCCGATGCCGGACTCAAGGAATCCAAGCGCCCGGGAGCGGCGTCAAGAAGGCGCGGTGGCGGCGACGGGAGGCGTGGACGGAGCCGCGGCCGACCCGCCCAGGGGTCTTCACCACAACTCGAGCGAGCCCAGCCAATTCTCAGTGACGAAGACTTTCGGCCCCGGACAACCGGGTCAACTCGAGAAGAAGATAAAGCCCCAGAACCCTCCCGGGAGAGTAGCCGACCGTCCCGACCGCCCGCCGACAGGCCGCACGTCGATCCGAACATAGAAGCGGAGGAGGTCGATGTCGCCGCCCAGATGATCGACGACATCCTCCAGATTCTCGCCATCGACGCCACAATCACCATCCGGGAGCCCATGACGCCCGGCGACGGCCGCGGCTCCGCGTTCGCTGTGATCGACCTGGAGGGTGAGGACCTCGGCCTCCTGATCGGTCGCCGTGGAGACACTCTCTACTCCCTCCAGTACCTAGTGAACGTTGCACTTTCGCATCGTTACTCAGGACGCGGGTCTGTCACTGTCGACATCGAGCACTATCGTAATCGCCGCGAGAACCAGGTCGTCTCCCTTGCACAACGGATGGCCGATCGCGTCCGTCGTACCGGCAGCCCCATTACGCTGGAACCGATGGCCCCGGCCGAGCGCAGGCTCGTTCATCTCGCGCTTGGCGAGGACCCGGAAATCGAAACGAACAGCACCGGAAGCGGTGACGCCCGCAAGGTGGTCATCAGCCTTCGCTCATAGCTATCCCCAGAGGAGGGTGCGACGCAAGCCGTCATCGTCGGCAACATCACTATCACTGAGCACTTCGCCGGGGACGGCAGGCGCCCCGGCAGCCTGGCGCTGTATTCGTCTCTCACCGCCCTGAAACTCGGTTGGTCCGTGACGCTGGTCGCCTGCGTCCCGCCGAACCTCCCGTCAGGCTTCCTTGGTGGAATCGATGTGCTCGCCTCGCCAAGTTCTGCCGCTTGCTACCGAAATTCCTACCGCCCTGCAGGCGACCGCAGCCCGGTTCTCCTCTCTCTTGGGAACGTGATCAGCCGAGTTGGACTGGACCAGTCCAGACTCGATGAGGCAGACATGGTGTTGCTTGCCCCTGCTTACCTTGAACTCGCTACCCCACCTCCTCCCACGGTCCGCAGCGTTTGGGGAGTACCACTACAGGGCGCCCCCCTCCGAACGATTGATCGGGACGGCCTCGTCAGCCCCGTCTGCCGCCCTCTCAAAGCCGCCGAGCCGTTCGTGAATCCGGCGGCTTTCCTATTCTTCACTGAAGAAGACGTCGGAAGCCCTTCCCGCCTCGCACTCCGGATTACCTCTCTGGGCGGCATCGCGATCATCACGCGGAGCCACCTTGGCTCGACTATCTTCAGGACGTCCACCCGGAGGGACCTCGATGCCTACCCGGCCCAGGAAGTCGAACCGCCCGGTGCCGGAGATTGCTTCGCCGCTGCCTTCCTGTTACGTCTAGCAGAGACTGGTGATCTTGACGAAGCAGCCTGCTATGGACTTGCCGTCGGTTCTCTGGCTGTCGAAAGTCCGGAAATCTTGGGGATCCATACTCGCAAGCGAATAGAAGCACGTATCCGGGGAGCCGCTGCATGAGCGCCCACGTGATCGCATTAGTGAACCAGAAAGGCGGCGTGGGCAAGACCACTACGGCCGTTTCCTTGGCGGCAGCGCTCACAAAGCGTGGCGAGCGCGTGTTGCTCGCCGACCTCGACCCACAGAGCAATGCTACCAGCGCAGCGGGACTCGTCGAGAACGATCTCCCAGGCGTCTATGAAGCACTGCTCGACGACCTGCCAGTTTCGGGATCCACGATCCGGGTCGATGAAGGTTTCGATGTGCTACCTGCCAACAGGACCCTCGCCGGCGCGGATGTCGAGCTTGTGCCGCAGCTCGCCCGGGAGCAGAAGCTCGCGGTAGCCCTCCGCCCGATCCTGGCCCGCTACGACTGGATTCTTCTTGATTGCCCGCCGTCACTTGGTCTTCTCACAGTAAACGCGCTCGCCGCCGCAAGCAGCGTATTGATCCCGGTCCAGTGCGAGTACCTGGCACTCGAAGGCCTGAGCCGTCTGGTCCAGACTCTCGACCTAGTACGTAAGAACCTGAATCCTGGCCTTTCGATCGCCGGCGTGCTGCTGACGATGTTCGATGCCCGCACAAGGCTCGCATCGGAGGTGGAGGAGGAGGTGCGAGAACACTTCGATGAAACGTTTGCCACCGTGATTCCGCGCTCGGTGCGCCTGGGAGAGGCTCCCAGCCACGGAAAAACGATCTTCAAATACGACCCCTCCGGGAGGGGTGCAACCGCCTACGAGGCGCTCGCAGATGAGCTAATCAATCGCCAGGAGGTGAAGCCGTGACACAGAACAGGCGAAGCCTGGGGCGCGGTCTGGACGCGCTACTCGGTCCTTCCTCACGTTCATCACAGGAGGAGAGGCTGGAGGCAAGCGGAGAGACGCAGCGCGGAGTTGATGAGATCGACGTTGACCTCATCTCGTCAAATCCCGAACAGCCACGATCACGATTTGAATCGGGGCAACTGCAGGAGCTTGCGGAATCAATTCGCGAGCACGGTATCCTCCAGCCACTCCTCGTAACACGCGACCGCACGGGGAGTGGATACCGATTGATCGCGGGCGAACGCCGCCTCCAGGCCGCTCGCCAAGCTGGCCTCAGCACGGTCCCGATCGTGGTAAGAGAGGCCGCCGATTCGCAGCTGCTTGAACTCGCCCTTGTCGAAAACATCCAGAGGGCTGACCTAAATCCTATCGAGGAAGCGATGGCCTACAGGCGGCTCGTCGACGAGTACGGTCAGACTCAGGAGGAGGTCGCGAAACGGGTCGGGAAAAGCCGAGCAGCCGTTGCCAACTCGCTTCGCCTGCTCGCGCTCGAACCGGAGATTCGGCGAAGCCTTGTGACTGCCGAGATCTCAGAGGGTCATGCCAGGGCGCTCCTGGCGGTATCCGGCAACGAGCGCCTGGCAGCCTGGCAGACAGTCATCTCCCGTCGGCTCAGCGTTCGCGAAACAGAGACCCTGGTTCGACGCATCCTGGCGAATCCCACCGACTCGATGGAAGACGACGCACCCGGACGGCGATCGCCCGATCCTACGCTGACCGAAATAGAGGCCAAGCTGAGACGGGCACTGAGCACACGCGTCACAGTACGACGACAGAAAAGAGGAGCGCGCATCACCATCGATTGCTATTCGAGGGAGGAACTCGATGGGGTGCTGGAAACATTACTGGGAGAACATGCCGAATGAGTGCAGAGGACCGGTTAAAGGAACTCGGGATCGAACTTCCCACTCCAGGCCCGGCCGCGGGACTCTACTCACATTGCGTCCAGACCGGGAACCTCTTGTTCGTCTCCGGCCAGATCCCTGTCGTCGGGGGTCAGGTTTCGAGGACTGGACATTGCGGCGAGAACATCACCCTCGAGGAGGGTGCGGACCTCGCCCGCGTATGCGCAATTAACGCGCTGGCCCAGGTGCGAGCCTACCTTGGCTCCCTGGACAAGGTCGCCCGGGTGGTAAGACTCGCTGGCTATGTGGCCAGCGCCCCCGGCTTCGTCGAGCATCCTCGCGTCATGAACGGGGCTTCGCAGCTGGTTCTGGATGTTTTTGGCGAGGCTGGCGAGCACACGCGTGCCGCCATCGGCGTCGCTGAGCTGCCGATGGGAGTGCCCGTCGAGGTGGAGTTCCTTTTCGAGGTTTCCTGAGCCAGCAGTCGAAGCAGCGACTGCCCCTGCTTGAGGTGGTGAAAATGCTCCGTATGTTGATATCGGAACGACATCCCCGCCCGTAGCCTCCTCGAAAGTAGCGTACACCGAGCGTGAGGGACAAAACCCCTTCTAAGCCTCAGCGCTATGCCGTTCGTTCATCGCCGGGTATGCTGCCGTTACCGAGCTAGTGCCGACTGTACCGTGCCTATGGGCAGGCGGCCCCCGCCCTTTTCAGCCACCAATTACTTACATTGTCAGAGAGCGATAAACAGCACGAAGTGAAGCTGCTGGAGCCTCCTGGCAGATTCGAACTGCCGACCTAGCGATTACGAATCGCTCGCTCTTCCAACTGAGCTAAGGAGGCCCACACAAGAAAAGCTACGCGGAGCCGTTTTCTGTGTCCATGTTGGATCGGACGACAACCGGCCCAGAACCCTGAGCTCGTCGATAGACTAATGAGGGGGCTCGAGCACGACCTTCCCAAAATGCTGGTTAGTGGCCAAGTATTCGAGCGCAGCCCCTGCCTCTGCCAACGGAAAAACGCGGTCGACGACGACCTTTATCCTCCCAGCTGAAAGGTGAGGAATCACCGACTTGGCGAACGCCTGAGTTGCAGCGCCTTTTTCCTCAATGGGCCGGGCGCGGAGAATCGTGCCCTTCACCTGCAGACGCTTCATGACAAGATGGCGGAGGTCTGCTTCAACCTTATTGCCGCCCATCATGCCGACTATCACCATTCGTCCCTTGCCCGCGAGGGACCTGATATTCCGGTCCCAGTATTCGGCCCCCACAAGGTCGATAACCACATCTACCCCATAGCCCATCGTCGCATCACGCACGATGGAAGCGAAATCCTCCTCCCGGTAATTGATTCCGATATCCAGGCCGAGGGCTTTCGCCTTTTCGACTTTCGCGTCGCTCCCGGCCGTTCCGATTACGAGCCCGGCTCCCATCACTCTGGCAATCTGAAAAGCGGCCACGCCCACACCTGAGCCGACTGAATGAACGAGCACCGATTCACCTGAGGCGAGGCCCACCTGGACAAGCGCATCGTGCGCGGTGATGAACACCTCCGGCACCGCCCCGGCCTCGGCCCAAGAGAGCTCGTCGGGAACTCTCGCCAACAACCGCGGGTGGGTCACTGCCATTTGCGCGTAACCTCCGCCCGGCAGAAGGCCCATCACCCGGTCCCCGGGATCGAATCCTTCGGCCCGGTAACCGACCTTTGCTACCTCGCCCGCGAATTCGATCCCCAAGACTTCGAATTCTGGCTTGGGCCCCGGTTGGGAATATCCCCCCTGTGCCTGCGTAATGTCGGCGCGATTGAGGGCCGTAGCTCGGATCTTTACCAGGATTTCGTCCGGCCCGGCCTCGGGATCAGGAATGTCCTTGTAGACGAGCCCGTCTGTTCCGGACGCGGCTTGGACGACGATTGCTTTCATCCCGGCAAGTCTACACGGGCGAGATCTTCCCCTGGGCGGATATCAGAAGGCCCATCTGCTTGCCTTCCTCGGGCAACGAGAGTAAGCCAGACGTGAGATGCGATCCTCGACTGCAGCCAACCAAGCAAAGGCCCGGCCCTGAAATGACGTCCGCCGACGGAGCCATCGCACCGGTAATTGAGCTCCTCCGCACCGGCCCGAGCAGGGATTGGCGGAAGGCGACATTTTCGAACTCCCGCAAGGCCGATTGGGACCGAATTATGGCCGAGGCCGTGGCCCTCAAGAGCGGTCCTGCGATGAAAGTGGTGACAACGGACTCAGCTGGTCAGCGAACCCAAACGTACTCCCCGTCAGACTGGCCCAACGCGCTCAACGACATCCTCGGAGGTGACCCGAGGACAATTCACGTCGCCGCCGCTGACGGCGACTGGCATGCCCGCAGGGGCAAACGCCGTTGGCTCGTAAGCCTTGGCCGCTCTTCTCAAGAGGCCGACTTGGCAGCGAGGGCCAAGGATTTACCAGCCCACGACAAGGTACCGAGCAGTCTGCTCGACCCATCGGATGCCTCAGTTCAGGCGTTGTTCCGGGAAACCGGACTCATATCACAAAAGGGCCAGATCCTGAACGAAGCTGCGGGAAAGTTCCGACAGGTGAGGCATTTCCTCGAGGCACTGCGTCCCCTGGCGATTCTTCAGCCAGAACCCGGGAGACCCCTCCATGTTGTGGACGCCGGCTGTGGAAGCGCTCACCTCGGCCTAGCACTTTACCTCCACGCATCCGAGCTCGGGCTGACTCCATCTCTCACCGCAGTCGACAGAAACGAGGTCCTCGTCGAGCGCGTCTCGACGATTGCGGAACGGCTCCACTACCCCCGGACGCAGATTCGAGCGATGGCGGTTGCCGATCTCGAGCCTGAAGATCTGGGCCAGGTGGACCTCGTCGTCGCCCTCCACCTCTGTGACACGGCCACTGACGATGCGCTGGTTGCCGGGATTCGTCTCGGAGCCCCTGCGATCGTGCTCGCGCCGTGTTGCCAGCACGAGTTGATTCGCCAACTTAAGCCCCAGCAGCTTTCAGACGCGGAGGCAGCCTTTGCTAGGCACGGGGCCATGAGGGAGCGGCTGGCGTCCGTCCTGACGGATGAGCTTCGGGTCCTCGTGCTGGAAGCGGCCGGCTATCGGGTCGAACTGATCGACTTCACCGACCCCAAGAACACGGGCAAGACGCTGATGGTGCGAGCGGAACGCCGCGGTAGGGGAGTGGCCAGGCCACGCCGCGAAGCTGCTCGCGGCAGGTTCACGGCGATCTGTGATCGCTGGTCAATCGAGCCTTCCTGCGCCAGGGCCCTCCTCGAAACGGATTGACGCTCACCTCTCTTATTTCCCGGTATCTGCCGCGAGCGGGTCAGACTCCAGCGAGTTCCTTGATATGGCTCGCCACCAGTTCCGGAGCCTCCATCGGAACGAAGTGTGAGTGCTCCGGCAACGAGATCTCTTCTGCATCCTTAAAGTGCCCCGCGAGATTCGGAAGAGTTGGCGAATCGGTCAACCGCCGGGGCTGACCCGGGGCAGTGGTGCGAGCCCTGAGGATGCGCACCGGGAAGTCGATCGAAGCGACCGCATCCCGTGGGTTAGACGCTGTGGAGCCAGCATATACCGCTGCCTCCACAGGTGGCGGACAGGCTAGCACATACCCGCCACCCGTCTCCTTGGGGACCAGCCCGTAGCGACAGTAATCGTGAAGGGCTTGCGGTAGCCAGACGTTGAACGGTGAGCGCTCACGGAAGCTCTCAAACATCTCGGCTGGAGAGGCCCACTCGTTCCGCCTCCTGGCCACGAAGTGATCGCCCGCGGCGGCAGCAAACGCGGCCACTGCGGGCCTCTGGTCCTCTTCACGAGGATGGAGCACGGGGTCGACAAGCAGCAATCTGGAGAACGCCCCGGGGACCCCGGCAGCTGCCGTGACAATGTGGTGGCCACCCATCGAATGCCCGACGCCGACCGCGTCCTCAACTCCGAGCCGACCAACGATTTCTATCGAGTCGGCGTCCAATTCATTCCATGGGTATGGGGGTTCTGGAGTGTCGCTGAAGCCGTGGCCGCGCGTGTCCCAGGCGAAGATATGCCTACCCGTGAGATTGGTCACTACCTGGTCCCAGCAGCGCGAGTGAAACCCGGTCGCATGAGCGAGGACCACAGGGGGGCCGTCCCCAGGCCATTCGTAGACCTGTAGTTCGATGCCATTGACACGCTCGCGAAACGATCTGGGCTCGACCATCGGAGGATTCAAACATGACAACGCGATGTGATCGAGTCGGAGGTTGCTGCATCACCTAGTCGGTGACTTCGCGCCGCAAGAGGATCCTCGCTGCCATGGCCGTGATCCTGGCCATGTAACCAAGCAGGAACGCCACGGCGATGGCACCGAACTACAGGTGGCTCGGACGGGACAACAACGGAGGCGTTATCGTCCCGCAGCCGTTCGGTCCCGGACGCTACTCGGACCGAAGTTGGCCCGGGCCCGAATTCACCGAGGGATGATTGCGCCGAGGCCCCGCTCCGAGTAGCGTCCGGGACCGAAATAAGGAGCGGTAAATGCGAAAAAACACGGTCATGGCCAAGTGGCGCGCGGGCGAGCCCGCGCTCGGCTGCTGGCTTTCCATTCCTTCTTCTTTCAGCGCCGAAATCATGGCTCACCAGGGTTACGACTACGTCTGCGTGGACATGCAGCACGGGCTCGCCGACTACCAGGTAGCAGTCACGATGCTCCAGGCAATAAGCACCACTGCCTCGATGCCTTTCGTGAGGGTGCCGTGGAACGAACCGGGGATCATTGGCCGAATGCTGGATGCCGGCGCAATGGGGGTGGTGATCCCCATGGTCAACAGCCCGGAAGAGGCTCGCCGCGCGGTTGGCGCTTGCCGCTACGCTCCCCACGGTCAGCGAAGCTTCGGCCCCGCCCGGGCGACGTATTACAGCGGCGACGACTACTTCGCTCACGCGAACGACGAGGTTGCCTGCATTCCTATGATCGAAACTCGCGAGGCCATCTCGGCTATTGATTCGATCCTTGAGACGTCCGGCATCGACGCGGTCTATATCGGCCCGGCCGACCTGAGCATTACGCTCGGACTTCCGCCAGGCATGGACAATGATGGCGAGTTTGCCGATGCGCTCGCCACGGTCCTCGATTCCTGCACCCGCCACGGTGTGGTCCCCGGGATTCACTCCAATGCCCGCCTTGCAGAGAAGCGCACCAGTGCGGGCTTCAAGATGGTAACGATCAGCGCTGATGCGGGCGCCCTCGTTTCAGGAGCACACAGAGATCTGAAGACAGCGAGAGAGGGCTGAGCCGGCGCGGTTCGAGAGGCGCCTTCTCGACCTAACCGCCTGGTAAGCGCTGGTTGGAGCCCGCGATATGGATTTTCAAGACCTGCCTAAGGACATCGCCTTTCGCGACGAGATCCGGAGTTTCCTCGCGGAGGAGCTCCCGGCTGAGATCGGCAACCGTGCCCCCGAGTGGGGTCTTTTCAACACGGCAACGTTGCAGACTGCCTCCTTCCGCGAATTCCTCAAGTCCTGGACCGCCAAATTGAACGCCCGCGGATGGGGTGCCCCCCACTGGCCGCGCGAGTACGGCGGCGGTGGCCTGACAGTCAGGGAGCAGTTCATCCTCAACGAAGAGCTCGCATGGGCAAGAGCACCAAGGAGCGGAGGCATTGGCCACGGCTGGGTAGCGCCGACAATCATGACCTACGGCACGCCCGAACAGAAGTCGGAGTACCTCCCCAAGATCCTCAGCGGCGAACACCGTTGGTGTCAGCTCTTTAGCGAGCCAGGGGCCGGCAGCGACCTCGCCTCCCTGCAGGCCCGGGCAGTCCAGGATGGGGACGACTATGTGGTCACCGGGCAAAAGATCTGGA
>DASCML010000091.1:0-9360 GCA_036010925.1 Dehalococcoidia bacterium
CGTTCTCATGTCTGCGCAAGTGTAGCTGAGCACACTCTCGTTGCACTGCCCTGTGGATACAGCTGCGACTCCCACTTCAACCGCGACTCCACAAGATGGCCACAATTGATCAGTCGGCTGGGCATAAAGCGAAGCCCGATTTCGGGCCTTGCAGATTCAAAATACTTGGTAGCGCGTAGGGGATTCGAACCCCTGATCTCCGCCTTGAAAGTTCGATCACATCGATCTTAGCGTGTCACAGTCTCTGTGTTTCTGTACCTTGCAGACTCGAGAGCGGAGACATATCCCGACGGTCGTCCCCTCCCGTCCCGCCCCATTGCACCGAACACGGCCACAAGGATGGCCACGATCCCGACTCGTCCGAGCCTCGGTGAGAGGAGCCGATTACCGCATAGGCAGTGGCTCCAGGAGTGGGAAAGCGAGCGAAATCGCAGTAGACCGCGTGTCTATTTTCGAGCAGTTTTCGAGCCCGATAGACCAACAGCTATGGCCGGAAATAGACATGCGTTCGGCTTGCTGTGTTGCCTATCGGGCCTCCTGACAGTCGCCGAATGGATTCGAGCCAGCTTCAGCCGGGAAACCGGCGGTCCATCAGAGGCGCCCGAAGGGGCCAGATCCGGCGATTTTGGCAACCATCGCAGACACGACATATTTGAGGGATCTAACCACACGAAAAGCGCCGTCATCCCTCAGCAGGAGCGCCCTTCAGCTCGTCCAGGAGACGAGTGTAGATGTCCATGCTGGAGGCGTCGAAACAGACGAACACCACCGAATCCGGCAGGTCGCACCCGCCGATGAACTCCGATACCTCGCGTAGAGCGATCGTTGCTGCGCGCTCAACGGGAAACACGTGGAGGCCGGTCGAGATCCCCGGAAACGCCGCCGTGCGCGCCCAAGCGGAACAGCGGCTCAAACTCGGAGGGATCTGGAAGGAGTGCGGCTTGATCTTCCCGTCGAGAGTGGGCACTCCGTGGCTTCCCCGCCCCTTCTACCGAGGATATCGAGTGATTGTGACGAGGGCCGGAGTGGAAGACAGCGAGAGTGTCTATTTCCATACACTCCGCCACACGGCGGCGTCGCAGTGGATCCGCCTCGGAGCTGACATCTTTACTGTGTCTCGCCGGCTCGGACACGCATCTGCGGCCTTCACGATGGACGTCTATGGGCACCTTCTCAAGGGGCAGCAGCGGGTCGCTGCCGAGGCGCTTGATCACCTTCTTGCCGACGCTCAATGACGGACATGGCCCCTGAACGGCCACAACTGCTAAGGCTGCTAAACACAAAGCGAGGGCCGAAACCGGCCCGCGCAGATTCGAATTGATTGGTAGCGCGTAGGGGATTCGAACCCCTGATCTCCGCCTTGAAAGGGCGGCGTCCTAGGCCTCTAGACGAACGCGCCAACCGCATTTGAGCCTACCATGGGCTCTCCCAGCGTCGAAGCCGGACTCATTGCCCTTCTCCGTGGCCGGACACAGTTCGCCGTTTCAGGCCATAATCTGTCGGCGCCGCCCGCGGCGGCCTCAGCTCGAATGGAGAAGCGGTTAATGGTCGACAACGTATTGGTCCCTTCCGAGGACACGAAAAAGCGCTGTGCTTACGTCACACAGTTCATGGAGGAGCACGTCTATTCGAACGAACGCGTGCTCGCCCGCAGTACGACGCCCGAAGCTCAGGCGCTTCAGAAGGAACTCCAGGGCATCAACAAGGCGAACGGCTACTGGGCTCCCCATCTGCCGTCGGAGGCCGGCGGTATGGGCGTCGGGTTCCTCACCTACGCCTACATGAACGAAATCATCGGACGCAGCGGCCAGGCTCCGTCGTTGTTCGGTTCCCAGGCACCGGACTCCGGGAACGCTGAGATCCTGCACCAGTACGGTACCTCCGAGCAGAAGGACAAGTACCTGGCGCCGCTCGTAAACGGCGATGTTCGCTCCTGCTTCTCAATGACCGAACCGGCCGTTTCCGGCGCTGACCCCACCGGACTCGAAACGACGGCGGTTCGCGAAGGCGACGAGTGGGTGATTAACGGCCGTAAGTGGTTCTCCTCCGGCGCCATCGGCGCGACCTTCGCGATCGTCATGGCCAAGACCGACCCGGAGGCTCCGCCCCACAGCCGCTTCAGCCAGATACTCGTCCCCACCGACACTCCCGGCTTCAATGTCGAGCGAAAGGTCGAGGTCTGGGGCGACCCCGAATCGAACCACCCCGTCATCCGCTACGAGGACTGCCGCGTCCCTGTAACAAACCTTCTCGGGCCGCAGGGCATGGGTTTCAAGCTCAGCCAGCGTCGCCTTGGACCCGGCCGTATCCACCATTGCATGCGCGCCCTCGGCCAGGCCCAGCGTGCCTTCGATCTGCTTTGCACCCGCGCGATCGATCGACACGCCTTCGGTGGCCCAATTGCCGACAAGCAGACGGTCCAGAACTGGATCGCTGACTCGCTCGTGAACATCCAGGCTGCCCGCTTGCTCACCATGCAGGCTGCCCAGAAAATCGACTCCGGAGATGAAGCTCGTGTCGAGGTCTCAATGATCAAGTTCTTCGTGGTCAACGTGACCTGCGAGGTGATCGACAAGGCGATTCAGGTTCACGGTGCAATGGGTGTGACCACAGACACCCCACTCCAGGCGATGTACAAGCAGGCCCGTATCCTCCGCATTGCCGACGGACCCGATGAAGTCCATCGCATGGTCGTCTCGCGTGCCGCGCTGCGGAAGTACCGCCAGGGAGACGTCTGGGACTTCCAGTCGTTTTAGGGGCAGTGAGCTGTGAGCGATATTGAAGAGCGGGTTTCCTTTACTTAAGACCCTCTCTTGGCATGGTGGCGTTCAGTTATTTCACTAAGTGTCATTAGGTCTGGAAAGCCCGAGAATTGGCTCCAGCCCGGACCCGCATCAAACTCGCTCTCTGATCAGTCCAGCGCCCCTGTCGCAATCATGTCGGCTAGCTCGTCCTCCGAATAGCCGAGGAGCTCCGCGTAGACCTCGTGATTGTGTTCTCCGAGTTTCGGGGCCGGCCGCTCGGGCGCGAGGGGGGTGGCCGACAGGTGGTATGCGGGGCCGTCCCAGTCAACCTCGCCTATCTCGGGATGGGCCACGCGCCAGAAGTGGCCGCGCGCTCGCAGCTGCTCGTCGTTGTGAATGTCAGATACGTCGGCGACCGCGTGGGCGGGGATTCCGGCCTTGCGCAGGGCAGCCGCGGCTTCGTGCTTGTCACGCTGGCTGCACCACTCGCCGACCAACTCTTCGATCGGGCTTTCGAGTTCGCGGCGGGTATCTTGGTCCGGGCAATCGGGGACCGTAACTCCACCGGCTGTTAGCAGCGCTGCCAGTGACGCCCACTCGCCATCATTCCGGATCACCAACGCGACCCACTGGTCTTCGCCGGCGCAGGCGAAAGCACCGTGCGGAACCATTTCGCGATGGCGGTTACCGCGCGCGCGCCCGATGGACCCGTTGACCGTGTAGGACACGATCTCCGTATCCAGTGCCCAGGTACACGCCTCCAGCTGCGAGAGATCAATGTTTTGCCCCTGGCCGGTCTTTCGACGATGCTCCAGCGCGGCGAGAAGGGCCGTCGCGGCAACCCCGGTAGCGAACCAGTCGGTATAGGCGACGCCAGTTCCCGTGGGGGCCCTGCCCGGCCAGCCGGTGTAGTGAGTGAAGCCGACGGTCGCTTGCAGCGTGAGCCCGAAGCCACGGAACTGGGAGTGAGGGCCACTCTGCCCTTCCATCGACGCGGACAGCATGATCAGCGAGGGATTGATTGCTTTCAGTGAGTCGTAGTCGAGACCCACCGAGGTCATAAACCCGGGTGTGAAACTTTCGACCAGTACATCGGACCTGGCAGCGAGCCGACGGGCTGCCTCCTGCCCAGCCGGGCTTTTGAGGTTCATGGTGATGCCCCGCTTGTCGCGATTGCAGTTCGCAAAGTAGGCGCTCGCATCGGGGTCTTCGCCCCGCTTTGGTCCCCCGCTACGGAAGACGTCGAGCCTCTCCGTCGACTCAACACGGATGACATCGGCGCCAAGCCAGGCGAGTTGTTGAGTGGAGAGTGGCCCGACGCCGACCCACGAGAAGTCTGCCACGCGGATATCCTCGAGGATTTCCCGCGATGATTCGATCTTTGCTGCGCCCGCCGGGGTCTGGGCCTGAGGAGGCACCGTTGCAGAGGGGCCCAACGTCGACCGAAACGGCGGCCCGGGAAGCTGCACCTCGAATCCAAGTTCCGAAACGAATTCGCCTCGGAAGAATCCCCTATCCACTAATTGCTCGTTGGCCAGCAGGTCCTCCGGCGTTGACACCGGGCAGATCAGCACACCGCGTTTCTGGCCGTCTTCATAGAGCCACATTTTCGGGTACTGGAGGAAGAATCGCTCGAGGGTGCCCTCAAGCTCGCGGGCCTTCTCAGGGCCCGGGGAACCCGGGCCCGATTGCGGGAACGTTGCCCACTCCTCCGGGTCGAAATCGGCCACTTCACCGTTTTCAACGACCCAGTCGTGTAGCAGCTGTATGGAAGACGGAAGCCGTGAAAGTGCGACGTAGCCGTCGGAACACTCGTAGACAAGCCTGGAGCCATGGTCGCCGTAGGCCCTGCTACCGCCTGCGCGACGGCTGACAAGCCCCTCGAATTCGTAGAACAGGCGCGCGTTCCCGAGGCAGTTTGCGACCGCTTCCTGCATTGAGACGTCGACCAGCTGTCCTTTGCCTGTGGTGTGTCGGGCGTGAATGGCAGCCAGGGTGCCCACCGTTGCCTGCACCCCGGACAGCGCGTAGCCCTGCTCGACAGACAGCCGCAGCGGGGCCCGGTCGGGGTCTCCGCAGAGGCTCATCAGGCCACCCGCAGCCATCCCTATCAGGTCTGTTGCTCCCCAGGTCGCCTTGGGGCCCTCGCGGCCGAATGGAGTAACTGAAGTCCAGATCGCGTGAGGGGCGAGCGAGGCGAGGTCCCGGTAATCGATTCCGCGCGCCGCCAAGTGTCCGACGGGCTGCGATTCGAGAATGACGTCCGAAGCGCCCACGAGGTCGACGAACATATTCTGACCGGACTCCGATTCGAGGTCGACCTTCATGTCGATGCGCCCACGCAGCAGGTGCAACCCGTAGAGACTCACGGGCCCGCCGTCTTTGCCGGGGGCAAACGGTGGCTTGGTGCGGAGCGGGTCCCCCCCGGGCGGGACGAGGCGCTTCACTGAGGCGCCGAGGCCGGTGAGGAACCGACCTGCGAGCGTCCCGAGTTCGGTCGTGAGGTCGAGCACCCGGAGTTCGTTTAATGGACCCCGCTGTCCGGGCTGCGTCATAGTTCTCCACTCCCGCGCTGTGGGTAGCGCAGGGCGTAATCATAAGGTTGACCGCGGTCGGTATGACCAGCCGCCTTCCGCTTGCCCGCGGTCTCCGGTACCGCCCGACCGAAGCGCCCGACGGCGGCCACAGCTTAGGGCCGAGGGGGATGGGGCGTGCAGCCGGACAGCGCCGGTCGGGAATCACCTAGTTCCTCGTTTTCGAAAGTCAATATAGTGTCGTCCTCGCACGCTGGCCCCGGGGCCGGTGGGTGCATCACGGTAAGAAGGGGGGAGGCGTGCGGACTCTGAATACAGCAAATAGACAACTCGGCGGTCGCCGGCGGACGCCGACGCTCATGACTGCGGCGGTGATCGGTGTGGTGACCATGACCCTCTCCAGCCTCAGTTGTAGCAGCGATTCGGCCGACACCACGGTCGCGCCGCGAATCGATACCCACATGCACCTGCAGGGCCAGGGGATGAGCCTCGACACTGCGGCCGGGATGCTGGTGGAAATGATGGACGAAAGGGGAGTCGACGTTGCGATCGTGCAGGAGCTTATACACGATCGCACGGACTACCAAGATCTGCTTGCCAGCGTCGCCAATCACCCGGGCCGGCTCTACGTCGGTGCTGGCAGCGCCGAGCTCAACGCTCTCATTCAGGGTACTGATCCTGCCGACGTCGATGACTCCTTGGAGACGCGGTTCCGGTCCCTTGCAAACAGCTACGTTGACACCGGCGCCGTTGTCTTCGGGGAGATGTTCGGGCTTCATTTGTGCATGTCGAATGAGCACAATTTCCAGGACGGGGCCCTGGACCACCCGCTGTTCTTGGTGCTCGCCGACGTGGCCGCCGACCGCGGGGTGCCCATCGATCTTCACACTGAGGCGGTCCCCCGCGACCAGGCCACCCCCGTCAACCTGTCGAGGGCCTGCATGATGAACCCGCCGGAGTTGAGCGCGACCATCCCGCCGTTCAAAGCCCTGCTGGGCCACAACCCGGCCGCGCACATCGTGTGGCAGCACGTCGGCTGGGACAACATTGGGCACCTCACCGTGGAGTTGCTTCGTGACATGTTGGCCGCGCACCCCAACCTGTACTTGGCCATTCGGGTCGAGGTCCGCCTAGATCAGGTTGGAGATGGAGGCCCCATGCCCAACCGTATCGTCGATCGGATGGGCAACATCAAGCTCGAGTGGTCGCAGTTATTTTCCGACTACTCCGACCGCATCATGGTGGGCAGCGATGAGTTCGTGAGCGTCCCCGGTGCCACGGGTGGAATCATGCCGCCCGATTCCTTCGACAAGACCTGGGCGCTGCTCGACCAACTCGACCCCGAGCTCCGCCGGAAGATCGGTCATGCCAACGCAGCCCGGGTGTACGGTCTGCGCTAAATGCGACGCCCGAAACGCCCGTAGCCCGGAGACCTTCGGGGTCGGCATCCGACGCGACGGCAGAGCTCGGCCTATGGAGAGGACGACGGTACCTAGCTGGACTTGGCAGACTCGGGGCTCGAGACGCTACCCGAGGTACTTTTGTCTCAGACGACTTCGAAAGCGACTCACGGCATCACCTTCGGGTGGAGTCGACGGCTAATTCGTGGCTCAGCGTGCTACCGCTTCTGGAAAGGAGTAGTCTTCGCATTCACAAAAAACGGAGCTCATGCTGTGGCTGATTACGATGTTGTCATCGTGGGAGCTGGGGGAGCGGGGCTGGTGGCGGCCCTTACCGCCTCAGACCAGGGCGCCAGCGTACTTCTGGTGGAGTCCGAGGAGATCGTCGGTGGCTCCAGTCGTCTTTCGGGCGGGATTATCTATGCCGCTAACACGAGTGTGCAGCGAGCGGCGGGCGTCGAGGACAGCGTCGAGGATGCTTACGATTACTACATGACGCTCAATCAGTGGCGGCTCGAGCCGGCGCTCGTACGCAGGCTTTGTGAGGGTGGGTCGGAAGTCGTCGATTGGCTTATCTCGCTCGGCGTGGAGTTCAAGCCCGAGGCTCTTTACGCGTCGGGGGTTGAGAGCGTTCCTAGGGGACACAGCCCGACAGGCAGTGGTGCCGCCATCGTCGAGGCGCTTGACCAGGCTCGGAAGGCAAAGGGCATCGACGTCGCGCTGCAGACGCGGGTCGACAAGCTGCTGATCGAAAATGGGACCGTCAAGGGCATCGCCTCGGGCGAGCAGGAACTGACAGCCGGTGCGGTTGTGCTGACCACCGGGGGCTTCGGCCGTAACCCCGCGTTTCTCGCGGAGTTCTACCCGGACGCGAACGTCGCTGGGAACTGGGTCTGGTACATCGGCGCCGACGGCTCACGGGGCGACGGCATCAAGCTCGGCAGGGCGGTCGGTGCGGCGACGATGGGCCACAACCGCGGCCTTCTGTTGACCACGCCAGGATTCTTTAAGGGCGAGCTCGAGGTCTATTTCCCGGGCTGGCTTGTTTACGTAAACCGGTACGGTCGCCGGTTCGTGGACGAGATGGCCGCCTACGCGGTGATGTCCGGGGTGATCAAGGAGCAGGGAGGGGTTGCCTGGGCGGTCATGGATGAGGCCGCACGACTTCAGGCTGAGCCTCCGGGGACCCCACACAGCTGGACGGGCGACGTGATCCGGCAGATGGCCGACAGCGGCCGGATTGCCCGGGCTGACACCCTGCCGGAGCTTGCGGAAAGGGCGGGGATTGAAGGGCCGGCGCTGGAAACAACGATCGCCAACTACAACGAGAACGTCGGCCGCAGCGAGGACCCTACGTTTTTCAAAGATCCGTCGGTCATGCGTACCGTGTCGCAACCGCCGTTTTATGCTGTCGAGCTGCGTCCCGCCGTGGTGGCACTCACGGCGTTCGGGTTGAGGATCGACCGCGATGCCCAAGTCCTTGACGAAGCTGAGCGTCGTATCCCCGGCCTTTTTGCTGCCGGCGAGGCAACCGGAGGCGTACTCGGCGACCACTATATCGGTGGCGGCAACTCGTACGCTAACTGCATGGTGTTCGGTCGTATCGCCGG
This sequence comes from Dehalococcoidia bacterium, assembly GCA_036010925.1. Classification (GTDB taxonomy): domain Bacteria; phylum Chloroflexota; class Dehalococcoidia; order Tepidiformales; family Tepidiformaceae; genus DASCML01. The sequence goes on from DASCML010000091.1 coordinate 8,289, forward strand.
CGCGTCAGCAGCCCTGGCCGCTGCCCGCTAGAGTCGAGCAGCTGGCGGCCGCGCTTGGCACCCGGCACTCAACACGACGACAGGAGGCCAGACCTGGCTTCCTGTCGTCTATAACCCCTCGGTGTTGCCGATGAAGCGACTGAAGATTTCGTTGAGTTCAGTGAGGCTCCCCGAAAAGAGCAGCATCCCCACGCCGATAAGCATTACTCCCGAGGCCACCTCGATGGCTGGAGCAAATGGCGTGATCTTGCGCAGGAGCTTGTTGGCGTCGGCCAGTAGCAAGGCGCTGATCAAGAATGGCATCGAGAAACCTACGGAGTACGCCGTTAGGAGGTAGACACCCAGGAGAACGTCACCGGACGTTGCGGCTAGGGTCAGAATTGCAGCCAGTACCGGACCGATGCACGGTGTCCAGCCTAGAGCCCAGGCTCCACCGATGACCGCCGAGCGCCCGTAGCCAACCGACCGGATGCGGCTTGTATTGACTCCGAAGGAACGCTGCAGGAAGTTCAGCTGGATATAACCTGCGAACTTGAGCCAGGCGAAGAGGAAGGCAAAACCGAAGATCGCGAGTCGCACTCTTTCACCCCGAAGGCTGGCCAGCTCGCTGAACATCAGGAACGCGAAGACCAGAACGACCAGCAATAACGCCGACTTGAAGGGTGAGCGGCGTCCGTAGGTAGGGATGAGAACGACTCCCATCACTATCAGCACGACGCCTGCAATCTGTTCGAACTCCCGCTGATTGTCGAGGACCATATACGAGCCGAGCAGGCCGACGCTGGAGCCGAGCACGGTGAACACCAGCGAAAGACCGCCGACGAATGCTAGGGCGTGCGTAAATGTGACTCGGCGGTCGTTCACGATCCGACCGTTCTCGACGCTGGCGCCGGAAAGATGCGTGAGGTAGACGGGGACGATCGGGAGTACGCAGGGAGAGACGAACGAAAAGACGCCGGCAGAGAACGCAAGAGCTACTCCACCCGGGCCGCGGAGGTCGGTCTCTCCAAAATCCTGGCCCCGTAGCGGCCCGATGGCGAAGAAGATGACGGGGAGCAACGCAAGGCCGCCG
>DASCML010000092.1:0-5171 GCA_036010925.1 Dehalococcoidia bacterium
CGAGAGTCAGTCGTCCTCAAGCGTCGAAGTGTCGCCTTCTGGGAGTCCGAGTTCGCGTGCTTTTAGCAGCCGGCGCATGATCTTTCCCGATCTAGTCTTGGGCAACGAGTCGAGGAAGTCGATCTCGCGGGGAGCCACACCCGGGCCGAGTCGCTGACGAGCATGATTCATAATGGAGCGCCTCAGCTCCGAGCTCGCCTCGAAGCCCTCCTTGAGGGAAACAAAAGCCTTCACCCTCTCCATTACGACCGGGTCAGGCTTACCGATCACGCCGGCCTCGGCTACGGCCTCGTGCTCGATCAAGATGCTCTCCACCTCGAACGGTCCGACGAGATGCCCAGCCGTATTGATCACGTCGTCGTCACGGCCGACGAACCAGTAGTAGCCGTCAGCATCTTTCGTGGCCCGGTCGCCCGTGATGTACCAGCCGCCCTGGAAGCGCGAATTGTAGCGCTCCTCATCGTTCCAATAAGTGCGGAACATAGATGGCCAGCCGGGACGGAGCGCAAGTTGCCCCTCGGTGTCAAACTCACTTATCTCCTGAAAGTTGTCATCGATAATGGCAGGCTCGATGCCGGGGAATGGACGTCCCATCGACCCGGGACGGATGGCCATAGACGGGTAGTTCGCGATCATGATCGCGCCGGTCTCGGTCTGCCACCAGTTGTCGTGAATGGCGAGACCGAAGGCCTCCTGGCCCCAGAGCACACCCTCCGGGTTGAGCGGTTCGCCCACGGACATCACGTATCGGAGGGATGACAGGTTTCGCTGATGGGCCACATCGGTTCCCGCCTTCATTAACATCCGAATCGCTGTTGGGGCGGTGTACCACACCGTCACACCGTGGCGTTCGACGGCGTCGTACCAGCGGCCAGCCCCGAAGCCACCCTCATAGACAAGGTTCGTAATACCGTTCGACCACGGCGCAAACATGTGATAGCTGGTACCGGTTACCCAACCGGGATCAGCGGTGCACCAGTAGATATCGTCCGGCTGTAGGTCGAGAACGTACTTTCCAGTTGCGTAGTGACCGATGACGGCGTTATGGACGTGTGCTGCGCCCTTAGGGAGACCGGTCGTTCCCGAGGTGAAGTGCATGACCGCCCAGTCTTCTGCCTCCGTAGGCTCGTTGACGAATTCCTCAGACGCCCCATCGGTCATCTGCCTGTAGTCCAGATTTCCCTCGCCCGCCTCTTTGCCCTGGCGATGAGCGATCACAACGACGTGCTTGAGCGACGGCAAGTCGTCCCGGATGGCGTCGATCTTCGGAAGAAGGTTTGGCGTTGTCACGACCATCACCCCTTCGGCCCGACGTACGCGCTCGGCCACCGCCTCCGGGCCGAAGGCGGAAAACAGTGGTGCGATGATCGCCCCCCGCTTAAGGGTCCCGAAAACGGCAAAGTAGAGCTCCGGAATCCGATCCGTGAAGAAGAAGACCCGGTCCGCCTTTTCAATCCCAAGCTCAGTGATCGCATTTGCCCACTTGTTCGCTTCGTGCTGCATGTCGGCGAAGGAGTAGTTGGTCACCGTGCCGTCGGTCGCTTCATAGATCATTGCGACCTTTGAAGCGAGTGGCCCGCTGGCGTGGCGGTCTATGCATTCGTGGGCCAGGTTGTAAGACCCCGAAGGGAGGTCCAATTCCTGACTGACGGCATCCCAACTCCAGGATTGTCGAAGCCTGTCGTAATCCGCCAGGTTAGGAGGAGATGCAAGCGTGGAAATATCCTTTTCAATCTCTGGATAATCGGAAGGCATGGCAGGCCTCAGAGGAGAATCTTGAGCGCGCCGAGTATAGCGCAGCGACACCTGGGGCGCCTTGAAGAGCTCGGGCTTGAGCCGGGGCGATCGTCGGCCTTAGCGCGGCAGTCGTGATCTCTACGCCCACCGAGCACGCACATTTGCATCTCCCGGGGGCTACCCATTAAAACAAACGAACAACTAACCCCCATCGGGGGTGCGGAGGTGCGGCTCATGACCGAAGAGCAAGGCGAAATTTACTGGGAGAATCTGAACCTATTCCGGCTCACGGAAGAGGAGTCGTGGGAAGTAATCGCTGAGGCTTCCGGTGCCACCGTCGCCTGGAATCGTACAGACGGCCATCCAATCGGCGTCTGGGTAAGCCATGTGATTATGGATGACGATCTCTACATCACCACGACCAAGAACCGTGCCAAGACGCGAGAATTGGCGACCGACCCCCGCATTTCCATCACCTGTGATGCGGGCGGGAAGGGCTCGGTGACTATCCTCGGCACAATTGAGCTGATCGATGATAGGGCAATGACGACACGGTTCCTTGAAACGCTAGCGGACAAGGGCAGCATGCCTCCTGGCGAAGGTCGGGATTTCTGGATGAAGAGAATGAACAGCGCCGGACGTGTGGTCGGGAAGATCACCCCGAACAAGTTCATCACCTTCGATCCTCGCAAACTACGATAAGACCAGGGAGCGATTTTATCGTCGTCCGGCTGCCGCGCGGCAGACCGGGGGTAGTTGCTGTTTCTCGTGGGGCCGGCAGGTACTTCTAAAAGGAGTGTTTGACCATGCAACGTAACTATTCATCCACCCAGGCGGGAACCACTGACCTGTTCGAAGCCCTCTTCACGCAGAGGGCGATCCGTAGCTTCAAGAGCGAGCACGTCCCAGACGAAGTTCTCTGGGACGTACTCGAGGCGGCCACCAAAGCTCCCAGCGGGGGCAACCTCCAGCCCTGGGGCTTCCTAGTAATTCGCGACCTTGGGAAGCGTCGGCAGCTCGGCGCGATGCTCCGCGAGTTCGTGGAGGGCAACTATCAGTTCCAGGAGATGCTGGCAGCCGCAGAAAACGACGAAGACCCTGTGCGTCGCAGGCAGGTCGTCCGCGCCAGGCGCCTCTTCACGGAACTGGAACATGTTCCAGTTTTAATCGTGCCCTGCCTCGACCAATCGGATATGCCGACAGACCCGGGCCTCCTGACCGGCAGCTCGGTCTACCCGGCAGTCCAGAATCTCCTCCTCGCCGCTCGGGGCCATGGATTGGGAACGGTGCTGACAACGTTCCAGGCGATGTTCGAAGACAAGTTCGTCGAGCTATTCGGACTCCCGGAGAACGTCAAGCCAGTGGCCCTGATCCCGCTCGGCTACCCGGAAGTGAAGTTCGGACCAACCACTCGGAAGCCGGTCGACACAGTGGTCCACTGGGATCAGTGGGGCGCAATCAAAACTCGATAGCACCGTAGGAGAGTTCCCCGCAACAGATTCTCGGAGGTCAACTATGTCCTGGGTCCGAACCATCAAACCGGAAGAGGCGACGGGCACCGTCCTTGGGGCCTACGAAAGCATCCCCGAAACGTCCCGCAGCGCGAAGGTCCTGCAATCGACCAGCATTCGGCCGAGAACGATGGCCGCCTTCAGCAACCTCGGCCAGACGGTAAGTGTGGACAACTTCGATAGCGGTCTGAGTCAGTTTCAGCTCGAGATTATTGGCGCGACGGTTTCCTCACTGAACGAGTGCCGTTACTGAGCGACCGCGCACGCCGAAGCGGCGCACCGGGCCGGCGGCTCGGTCGAGCTTGCTCAGCAACTCAAGAGGAACTATCGCAAAGCGGACCTGTCGGAACAAAACATGGCAATGCTCGAGTTTGCCGAACTCCTGACGCTGCAATCGGCGAACGTGGTCGAGGAAGACATAGAGCGGCTCAGGGAGGTCGGTTTTACCGACGAAGACATCGTTGACATCGTTCACCAGGTTGCGCTTTTCGCGTACGCAACGCGGATCGCCGACGGGCTCGGTGTCGAACTCGAAGACTCGATGAAGCTCATCGAGGAACGCGACCGCGAGGTCGTTGACACGAGCAGGTGGGGAAAGCAAGGCCGGGAGAGCAGTGAGCTTCCGATCCAATGATTTCCGATTGACGGCGCCGGCCCAAACGAGCGGGGCGGTCTCCGCCGGAGCGTTATGCTGGTTTAGTCGCCTCAGCTCAACTTATGCCTGGGGCTAAGTGAGGCCCCCGTGTCTAACCCTCCGAGCTTGGCGAGCCGTAAGTACGAACTACGCTGGGTCACACTGGCTATCCTTTCACTCAGTCTCGCCATCGTCGGACTCGACAACACAGTCCTGAACGTCGCGATCCCGACGCTGCAGCGCGAGTTCGACGCGAGTGCCTCCGAACTGCAGTGGATGGTTGACTCATACATCCTGGTCTTCGCCGGGCTTTTACTGATGATGGGATCGCTTGGGGACAGGTTCGGCCGTAAACGAGCTCTGCAGGCCGGACTGATAATTTTCCTGATTGCGAGCTTCGGCGCTTCGGTCTCGCAATCAACTGGCCAGCTAATCGCTCTTCGGGCGGCGATGGGCATTGGCGGTGCCCTGATCATGCCTTCGACCCTATCGGTCATCACCGACGTGTTCCCCCGCGAGGAGAGGGGAAAGGCTATAGGTATCTGGGCCGCGGTCGCTGGGCTGGCCATCGGGTCTGGTCCACTCGTGGGCGGCATCCTCCTCGAATTCTTCTGGTGGGGATCTGTCTTCCTGGTCAATGTGCCCGTTATCGGCGGCGCCCTCCTGGCGGGCCTCTGGCTGATCCCCGAAAGCCGCGACCCATCTCCATCGCGACCCGATTACCCGGGGACGGTGCTCTCTATCGGCATGATCACGACCTTCGTGTTCGCGGTCATCGAGGCGCCCGAGCGGGGTTGGACAGACGGCCTGGTGCTGGGAACCGTTACGGCCTCCGCGGCCCTCGTGCTGGCTTTTGCCGCCTGGGAGATCCGAAGCCGGGCGCCGATGCTCAATTTCAACTACTTCCGAAACATGCGATTCTCGATGGGCACTGTGGCGATAGGAATCGCCTTCTTTGCTCTCTTCGGTTTCGTTTTCGGGGTCACGCAGTATCTCCAGTTCGTGAAGGGATTCACACCCCTAGAGGCCGGCGCCGCAGTCACGCCAATCGCGCTGGGCATGGTGGTTGGTGCTGGCTCCAGCAACCGTATAGCTGCCAAGGTCGGCACGACAAAGGTGGTCGCAGCCGGAATGCTCCTGCTTGCCGCCATGCTTGCAGCCTTTCTCTGGTTCGAGCCCGACACTCACGTAATCATCCTCTCGGGGACCGTGTTGTTCACTTCGTACTCTATGGGCAACATCATGGCGCCTTCGACAGACGCACTGATGGGCGCCGTCCCCGAAGCAAA
>DASCML010000093.1:0-13293 GCA_036010925.1 Dehalococcoidia bacterium
ATTCGCTGGCGTTGGATTTGGCAGCCTTTCCTGCTGATGATCGCAGCCTACGTGGGTGTGTACGTCTACGCGGAAAGTGTACGTGCCCTAGGGATCGAGTTGCTAGTTCCTGACGACACCACGCCACGCTCAGCGCTCCGGGACGGGGCGACATTTGCAGCGTTCGGCGTGCTTGCTCTCATAGCCGCACCTCTGGGCGAAGAGATCCTCTACCGGGGACTGGTCTTCGGTGGGGCCCTCAACCTAGGGTTTCTTCCCGCGGCCCTGATATCGGGATTTCTATTCGCTCTCTCGCACGTCGATCCCGGCACTTTCATTCCCTTCACCGCGATAGGCGTGATGTTTGCCTGGCTGGCGTGGCAAAGCAGATCACTCTGGCCAAACATCATCTGCCATGCGTTCTTCAACGGGGCAAGCTTTCTTGCTCTCGCCCTCACTGGCTGACGCCCTGGTTGGCTCGCTGCTGCGACATGACGGCTCTATCCTCAGCGCATGTCCGAGCGCCTGAGGGCTAGATTCGAAGCGGGCCAACGCGAAGGCCGTTCACTATTTGTGGCTTACGTCACCGCCGGCTACCCAACCCTCGAGTCAACTGTGCCAATTCTCCTGGCCCTGGAGGAGGGCGGAGCAGATGTGATCGAAATCGGGGTGCCGTTCAGCGACCCGATGGCGGACGGAGCAACCATTCAACACTCCAATCAGGTTGCGCTTGACAACAACGTTACATTCGCGGATTGCCTCGAGTTCGTCCGCTCTGCCCGGGAGCAGGGTCTCCAAGCGCCCATCGTATTTATGGGCTACTACAATCCGATCCTCGCCTACGGCGAAGACCGCGCGGTGGACAACGCCGCCGCGGCCGGGGCTGATGGCTTCATCGTCGTCGATCTCCCCCCCGACGAGGGACGTGGGTTCCTCGATGCTTGCAATCGTGCCGATATCAGCTTCGTTCCTCTCATCGCCCTCACCTCCTCCAACAACCGAATTCCACAGATCGCCGAGGCAGCAGACGCCTTCCTTTACTGCGTAAGCGTGCTGGGAACCACCGGCAGCAAAGCAGTTTCACCAGAAGAGCTCCCCGAATTTCTCGACAGAATCCGGACCCACACCGAGCTTCCGTTGGCCGTTGGGTTTGGAATCACGCGGCGGGAACACGTCGAGTCTGTCGGTCGTTTCGCCGATGCCACGGTGGTGGGCAGTGCTATAATCTCGGCCATTGACGACGCGGGCGGGGCCAGCCCGGCAGCGCGAGTCAAGGAGTTCGTCGGGCACGTTTTCGACCGCGGAGGGGTGGACAGTCACGGCCGGTCTTGACCGCTGGCATGAGTCCGGGCCGTCGAACTGGGCGGGAATTCGGGCACCGGTTACACAGAGCCCCCTTTCACGTGAAGCCTTTGGTCCGTAACCTCGCATACCTATCTGTCCCGGAGGATCGACCTTTGCCTGTCCGCGGCATACGGGGAGCTACAACCGCCGAAAACAACACTCGTGAGGCTGTGCTCGACGCCACGCGCGAACTGCTGGCGGCGGTAATCGAGGCCAACGATATCGTACCGGACGACGTCGCCTCGGCCTGGTTTACGACTTCACCAGACTTGAACGCTGAGTTTCCTGCCGTGGTCGCAAGGGAGGACTTTGACTGGACCTTTGTTCCCTTGATGTGCAGTCATGACATGAGCGTACCCGGTAGTCTCCCGCTTTGCGTCCGAATTCTTCTACACGTGAACACGGACCTTAGCCCACAGGAAATCAAGCATGCCTATCTAAGGGGAGCCGTCGCCCTCCGGAAAGATCTAACCGAAGAGGCGACCGGCGCCTCAGAGGAGAGCTGGTCGCCATGATCGTAGTTTTATCCCCCGGCGCGTCAGATGTGGAGGTCAAGCACATAGTCGACCGGGTCGAGGAATCCGGACACGAGGCTCATGTGTCCGTCGGCACGGAACGAACCATCATCGGCGTTATCGGCCCCGACCTTCCCGAACTCCAGGACATGTTCGAAACAATGGCGGGGGTGGAAGCGGTCCATCGTGTCACCAAGCCCTACAAACTTGTTAGCCGCGAGTTTCGCGCCGGGCCATCTGAGATCGCCGTGGGAGAAGGTGTGACAGTTGGAGGCAAGACGCTGGCCATCATGGCCGGACCATGCTCGATCGAAGACGAAGAGCACATCATATCTACGGCGCGTGCCGTGAAGGCCGCCGGCGCCAACATTCTCCGGGGCGGAGCCTTTAAGCCGCGGACCTCCCCGTATGCTTTCCGCGGGCTCGGAGAGGATGGCCTGAAATACCTAGCGGCCGCGGGACGAGAAACCGGCATGCCGGTAATCACCGAGCTGATGAGTGTGCGCGACCTCGATGCCGTTTGCGAACATGCCAGCGTCATCCAAATCGGCGCCCGGAACATGCAGAACTTCATCCTCCTCGATGAAGTCGGCAAAGCGACCCTGCCGGTGATGTTGAAGCGCGGCATGAGCGGCTCCATCGAGGAATGGCTCCTCGCAGCTGAATACATCATGACCCAGGGCAACCCGAACGTGATCCTTTGCGAGCGCGGCATTCGAACCTTCGAGACCGCCTATCGCAACACCTTCGACATCAACGCGATCCCCCTGGTCAAAGAACTCAGCCACCTTCCGATCATCGCTGACCCGAGTCACGGGACCGGCAAATGGGCGTTGGTGAGGCCCGTGGCAATGGCGGCAATCGCAGCGGGAGCAGACGGTCTGATGATCGAGGTCCACCCAAGCCCAGATCACGCCCTCAGCGACGGTGCGCAGTCGTTGACCTACCAGAGCTTTACATCGATGATGCGGTCGGTCGCCGAGATAGCCGCGGCGGTTGAAAGATCCACTCCGAAAGTAGGCACGCCGACGTCCTGAGAGGCTGCCGGGCTCTGAGGCCACACGGAGAACGGAGCTCGGGTGATCGCCCTTGCTGAAGTGAATGCCTGAGATACGCCTTCCCGTATTCGAAGGACCTCTCGAGTTGTTGCTCAGTCTGATCGAGCGCAACGACCTCGACATCACAACGGTCTCGCTTGTCGCCGTCACCGAACAATACCTTGCGGTCGTCAAAGCCGCCGAGGGCGATCACCTTCCCGCCCTGGCGGACTTCGTCGCGATCGGTGCTCGCCTCATCCAGCTAAAATCTCGCGCCTTGCTTCCCCGCCAGCCTTCGGACGACGACGACGAATCGGATGAAGAAGACGATGGAGAAGACCTAGTGGAGATGCTCAGGGAGTACCAGCGTTTCCGGCCTGCCACGACGGACCTTGCCGACCGCCAGGAGGCAGGCTTCAGGACGGGGCCGCGACCAGTGTCGGCACCGGTTCCCGGCACCGCCGGACTCGGAGACGTTACGCTGGAGACACTCCGGCGCCTCATGCTCGAAGCCCTAAAGCGAAAGCCGGCTTCGCCCGAGGCCGCCATCCCAGCCGACCCGACCATCCCCCTTGCCGAGCGCATTCGTGATCTCCGGTCCCGCCTCGGATCAGGGAAACATCTCTCCTTCACGAGACTTGTCACCGAGTGCGCCACGCGGGGAGATGTGATAGTCACATTTCTCGCCGTTCTCGAGCTTCTGAAGTCCGGCGTGTGCGACGCAATTCAGACGGGAAACTGGGAAGACATCGAGATAGTGTCCCTTTCACCCGCCCCCGGCTGATTCTTCACGGCGTCCCCGCGCCCGGCCTGCCGACACCGCCACGGCGACAATTCCCACAGTCGATCCAACGACGTCGAGAAGCAAGTCAAAGAGGTCGGCATCGCGGCCAGGAACGAAGCTCTGGTGGAACTCATCACTCGCGCCGTATATGACGCAGCCAGCCAAGGTCAGAAGAAGAATAGCTGGTTGTGGGTGGCTGCCGAACGCCTGGAGCGTGAAGGCAGTCGCAAACCAACCGAGGATGCCAAATTCGACGACATGGGCGAGGTACGACGGCCATTCCTGGCCTAAGCTTTCGGGCGGGTTGCTGAAACTGGAGACGATAAAGATCAGGGCGGCCCAGGCCAGTAGAGGAAAGATGAGAGGGACTCGCACCGGCCAAGTTTACGACCTATTCAGGGCTGCCGAATTTCTCGCTCACCGCTCCGCTGCTACGCTGGCCGTGGACGGGGCCTTGCCCCCAACTCATCCTTCAGCGTCGGCCATATCAATGCCTATCCCTTCTTTCACATTAACGCAGCTTTTCGCAGGAGCCCCCGGCCCGTTCACGGCCCTCACGATCGGCGTCCTCGACGGCGTCCACCTTGGCCATCAGCACCTACTTTCGCGGCTGCGTGACGAGGCCCGCCGGCGGGCGCTCACTCCCGGAGTGATCACCATCCACCCACATCCTCTTACGGTTCTTCGCCCGGAGACGCCTCCAAGCTACCTCACCTCTTTAGAGGATCGGATAGAACTGCTGCGCGCGGCCGGGGCAGACTGGGTTGTCCCACTGACATTCACTTCCGAAGTCGCAGAAATCGGCGCGGAAGAGCTGGCCACAGCGCTCTTCAAGACCGTCCGGATGCGTCTGATGTTGCTCGGACCCGATGCGATGTTTGGGCGGGGAGCACCTCCCGACCTCATCAACCGAATGAAATCCCTGGGCGAGGAGCTCGGCTTCGAGCTGATTCAGCTCGAGCCTCTTCTCCATGACCACGAACGTTACAGTTCTACGGCAGTCCGCGACGCGCTCAAGGTCGGAGACATGGAGAGGGTCACAGCTCTTCTCGGTAGGCCCTACAGGCTCGCGGGACCCATTGTGCACGGATTTCACCGGGGACGGACCATCGGTTTTCCAACGGCCAATATCTCCCTCGCCGCCGACAGAGCTCTTCCCGGGCTGGGTGTCTACGCGACTCGGGTTTTTGTGGGTGACGGCGTCTATTCGGGAGCGACTAACATCGGACACCGCCCAACCTTCGATGCCGGGCATCTCTCGACCGAGACGCACCTCCTCGATTTCGAGGGCGATATCTACGGTGAGCGGATGACTCTCGAAGTACTTCACCGCGTGAGAGCTGAGCAGGCCTTTGACTCGCCTGCCGAACTTATTGCCCAGATCGACCGGGACATAGTCAAGGTCAGGTCGATCTTTGCACACCTTAACTGACCCGGAGATCCTCCAATGAGCAGCGTGCGCCAAATGCCCCCCGTAGACGATCAACTGGCAGTCTTAATGTCCGGCGTCGACTATGGCGACGCCGGAACGCGGCGCCAGATGGAAAGCGAACTGCGCGCGCGCCTCGAGGAGGATCGACCTCTCAGGGTCTACTTAGGAATCGACCCGACTGCGCCTTCGCTCACCCTCGGCCATACCGTTCCGCTCCGCAAACTCCGGCAGTTCCAGGAGCTCGGGCACAAGGCCGTGTTCCTGATCGGCGACTACACGGCCCTCATCGGCGACCCGAGCGACAAGAACAAGCTCCGCCCGATGCTCACAGAAGAGGATACCAAGGTGAATGAAGCCACCTACTTCCAGCAGGCCGCCAGGTTTCTCGATTCGTCGGCTACCGAGGTCCGACACAACAGCGAGTGGCTCGGAAGCCTTTCGCTCCCAGACATCATTCAACTCATGTCGAAGTTCACGGTCGCCGAGATGCTCCGCCGAGAGACATTCCGCCGGCGCTTCGGTGAGGGCGACGCCGTCTATCTCCACGAGTTTCTCTACGCATTAATGCAGGGCTACGACGCCTTTGCTCTTGAATGCGACGTCCAAGTCGGGGGAACCGAGCAGCTCTTCAACCTAATGGCGGGGCGAAAGATTCAACAGGACGCGAGCCAGCGCCCGCATGTCCCCCTCACGCTGCCCATCCTTGTCGGGCTCGATGGCAAAGAGCGGATGTCAAAGTCCAAGGGCAACCACATCGGCGTCGACGACAGTGTGGACGAGCAGTACGGAAAGATAATGTCCCTTCCGGATGCAGCCGTGATGGACTTCTTCACGCTCGCAACGAACGTCCGCCGGAGTGAACTTGCGAACCTCTCGCAGTTGCTCGAAAGAAATCCGCTCGAGGCCAAGAAGCTGCTCGCTCGAACTATTGCGGGCGAATTCCACGGGGCCGATGAAGCGGCCGCGGCCCAAGGGCGCTTCGAGAAGACAATTCAGCGCGGCGAAGTCCCAGCGGATATGCCAGAGATCGCTGCCCCCCTAGGAAAGCTCCTTATTGACATCATCCTGGAAGCCGGCCTGGCTCAATCCAAGCGGGAGGCCCGACGACTCTTCGACCAGGGTGCCGTAAGCGTCGAGGGCACCGTGGTCGATTCGCGAGCGGAAGCCGTACCCGGAACCGCAGTGCAGGTCGGTAAGCGCCGGTGGCTCAGGCTGGTCTCCGAAGTCTAACCACTACTCTCGCAACCCCGCCCGCACCTTGCTACTATTCGCACGGCCTCGTACGGAGCCGGCCCGCAGACCGACCTGCCACCGGGCCGGCAAGGACCGATTGGCTGGTGCCGTATCTCAGAGCGAACAACGGAACTGCAGGGCCCACCCGACTCGGCGGTAGAGGTAGCCTGGAAGGTGGCCAACGCGATCGCTTCCGAGGATCTGCTTGTACTTAATTCGATGCCCCACCCTCGAGCTGTGGCCGATATCGCTCGCCTCGCCGGGGAACACAGCCTTCCGGCAGGGTCGGGGTCTCCTCGGTGGCCGACCTCTCGCCCCGTGAGCCGACATTCGACCTCATCTTCTCTGGACCTTCAGAGATGACCCGCCTCCGCATTGTGGCCACCAAAGGAGCCAGGGCATGGCGAATCGGCCACGTCCTCGAAGCCGGTCAGTCAAAAGAGGGGCCGGTTGACGAAATGAAAGAACTGCTTATTGTCGGCCACGGCCCGACGGGGCGCTGATTAGCCTGACGACAACCTTCGACCACCGACGCCGCGGTCCTGGAGTGGTTCCTTCCACCTCGGTGATTTACGAATGATAGGCGCGAATTCGCAAGCCCGGCGCACACTCACGAGGACAAGGGGTTGGACTGAACCTTCGCCGCGGCCAGTCAGACAGCCCCCCCTAGCAGGCGCCCTGCCAACGGAGCGTTGCGAGTACCATTTGGGAGGTGAAGGACTTGAACGGACGCGAAGCGTATTTGAGGCGAACAGCGACGATCCCCGCCTACCTGCTGACCTTCGTAGTGTCCGTCATAGTCATTCCCTTGGTCCTGCCGGTAGTGTTCATCGTTGACCTGTTCTGGTGGAGGCATTTCGCACTGACCAGGGCCTGGGCAGTATGGCTCGCTTACTTCGGCTGCGAAGCAGTTGCTATCGTGGTCGCGAGCTGGCTCTGGCTGGCCCAACGGCGCAATCCAGAGAAGTATCTCAGGAGCCTCTTCGCCCTGGAGCGCTGGTGGGCACGGACCCTCTTTCGGGTTGGCGTTTGGACTTACGGAATAACAATCAAGATTGAGGGCGGCGACAGCGCTGCAAACGGCCCCTTTGTTTTGCTCGTTCGCCACGTCAGCCCTGCCGACAATCTCTTTCCGGTCGTATTTGTCGCCGACAGGCACCGCATCTTCCCCCGCATGGTCATCAACCGAAGTCTCCTGCGCGACCCGTCCATGGACATAGTCGCCAATAGGCTGCCCAATGCCTTCGTGCGAGCGGGGAGTAAGAACTCTCTCCAGGACATCCGCAAAGTGGCGGCCCTCGCACGCGATCTCGGCCCGAACGACGCGGTCGCGATATTTCCCGAAGGCGCCCTCTTCACGCCCGCAAGGCGAGCCGAGAGCGTCATGGCGCTGCGCGATGGCCGCGACTCCGAACTGGCGGACAAGGCCGAACAGCTCGAGAACGTTCTCCTGCCTCACCTGGGCGGAACGCTTGCTCTGCTCAACGCCGCGGACAACGTTGATGTCGTCTTCTGCGCCCACGCTGGTCTCGACGACGCGGCCACTTACAGGGCTATCCTCGGCGGTGCAGCTATTGGCACTAGCCTGCGGCTTAGGTTTTGGAGAGTCGCCGCCGCCGATATTCCCCATGGGCGGGAAGCTCGCAGTCGCTGGTTGCTAGATGAATGGAGCAAACTGGACCAATGGGTCGGAGAAGCGCTTGAGGGAACAGTCACCTGAAGCCCACACACGCTCAAAACGACCAGATTTCTTACTCGAAGAAACGCGTTGACAGCCTTGTATACTGCAAATGAGGTTGAGAATGAAACGCTCGACCCTAGTTGCACTCATACTGCCACTGCCGTTCGCAGCGCTGCCCCTTCTTGCAATGCTGTTCGCCAGCGCCGCCTCGATTGGCGACGAGTCGGCAGCGTTCGAGATTACTGCTCCGGATCAGTCGATTGACGTCGGCTCCGAGGCGGAACCAGCTTCCCTTGGCTTCCGGATAGATTCTGAGTCCGGCGAGGGTTGCTCAGGGTTGCATTTCACTGACGGATAGAGCACCGGTTAGTGCATCAGGCAGGTTTTGGCCTAGCTCGGCCAGGAGGAGAAGGGTGCGCTGTCCACGCGGAAGCCGAGCAGGAGCGTCGAAATGAACCGGGTCCCCGGGTACTCACTGAGTGAAAGCGAATGCGAGGACATGTATTACTACATGCTTCTCGCCAGGCGGCTTAGTGAGCGAATGCTGACGCTCAATCGCCAAGGGCGGGCGGCGTTCGTCATCGCAGGCGCCGGACAGGAGGCAGCCCAGGTTGGGGCCGCGATGGCACTGTCCAAAGGCGTTGATTTTGCCGCCCCTTACTACCGCGACCTGGCGGTGAACCTGGTCCTCGGCATGGATGCGCGAGAGGCCATGCTGAACGTGCTCGGCAAGAAGGATGACCCAAACGGGGGCGGGCGCCAGATGCCGGCCCACTGGGGCAATGCTTCCAGGCGAATAGTGACCCAATCCAGCGTCGTGGCCACACAGCTCCTGCACGCTTGCGGAATTGCCCTGGCGGCTCGCCATCGTGACGACCCAATAGTCGTCTATGCCTCCTGCGGGGAGGGGAGTACCAGCAGAGGAGACTTCCACGAGGCCCTGAACTTCGCTGCGATCAAAAAGCTGCCCGTGATCTTCTTTATCGAGAACAATGGCTTCGCCATCACCTCAAGGACCGATAAGGAAATGCCGCTCCAGCATGTGGCGGACCGGGCGCGTGCCTACGGTATGCAGAGCGCTGTCGTGGACGGCATGGACGCCGTGGCTGTCTACCAGACGGTGAAACCCGCCGTCGACCAGGCTCGGCGGGGGGGCGGACCGCATCTAATTGAGGCGAAATGCTACAGGCTCTGGGCGCACTCGTCCGATGACGACGATAGCCGCTACAGGACCAAGGCCGAACTTGAAGAGTGGTCGAGGAAAGATCCGGTAGTCGTATTTCGGGCCCGGGTTGAGGAAGACAGCATCTTCCCACCCGATCACCTAGATGAAATCGAGTCCCGGGTGGCCGACGAAGTGACCGAGGCCACGGCATGGGCGCTCGCCCAACCCGACCCGGAACCGGAGGACGCACTGGGATTCGTTTACAAGGACGAAGAGCGATGACCGAAATGACAGTGCTGGAGGCAATCAGGACATCGCTCGATGAAGAGATGGCCGAGGACGATGGCATCCTGGTACTCGGCGAGGATGTCGAAGCGGGTGGAGTATTCAGGGCGACGGAGGGGCTTGCGAAGCGCTACCCCGGACGAGTGGTTGACATGCCCCTCGCCGAGTCTTCAATAGTAGGGGTCGCAATCGGAGCCGCCCACTATGGCCTCAAGCCGATAGCCGAGATTCAATTCGCGGATTTCATCCACGCCGGATTTGACCACCTCTTTAGCGAGGCTTCGCGCTGGTCGTACCGGACCCGCGGCGATTCCTGGCTGCCGATGGTGGTCCGCGCCCCCTGGGGAGGCGGCGTGCACGGTGGCCAACACCACTCACAGAGCATCGAGGCGTACTACTCACACATGCCCGGGATCAAGGTGGTCGCCCCGTCGTTTCCTGCGGACTATCATTCGCTTCTCAAAGCCGCGATCGCCGATCCCAATCCGGTCCTCTTCCTGGAGCACAAGCGCACCTACCGGCTCATCCGGCAAGATCTCGAAGCAGGCCCGGCCGAGAAAAAAATCGGCCATTCGCGGATCACTCGAACCGGCAGAGACATCACCATCGTGGCCTATGGACTGATGCTGCACGAGTCATTGGCAGCCGCAGAAGCTCTCGGTGCAGAGGGGATCGAATGCACTGTAGTCGACCTTCTGACACTCCAGCCGCTCGATGCTGAGACTATGCTCGAGGCAGCCCGGGCGACCGGAAAGGTCCTCGTCGTCCACGAGGATAACCTGACAGGCGGCTTCGGTGCCGAAGTCGCGGCCCTGGTGGCCGAGCACGCCTTCGAGCATCTCGACGCACCGGTGCGCCGTCTCGCCGCGCCGGACGTGCCGGCGATGCCCTACCAGCGCGCAATGGAAGAGTTCTTCATGCCAAACCGAGAAAAGATCGCCGAAGCCGGACGAGCGCTGGCAGCGTTCTGAGTCGAGTGGAGAGTTACGGATGACAGTTATCACGATGCCGCAGCTCGGCGAGACCGTCATCGAAGGAACGCTCCTCCGATGGATGAAGCAGCCGGGCGAAAGCGTCGTTCTCGATGAAGCCGTCTGCGAAATTGAAACCGAAAAAGTAACCGCCGAGCTTCCCTCCCCCTACGCCGGAACGATGGGGCCTCAATTGGTCGAAGAGGGTGAAACGGTCGAGGTCGGGTCGCCACTCTGTGAAATTGCGGACGCCAGCACTCCATCAAAGGCTCCACCGAATAAGCCTTCCGAAGATTCGCCTGCCAAATCCCCTGCTGTCGAGGAACCGGTGGTCGCTGAACCTGCACACGCCGGCGTGTCGAACCGCCGTCTCGAGGAGAGAGGGCGATTCTACTCGCCCGTCGTTTTGCGGCTGGCCGAGGAGCACAACCTCGATCTGGCAGCCCTCAGCGGTACCGGAATCGAAGGCCGCGTCACCCGGCGAGACGTCGAGACATACTTGGAGACTAGGACACCCGAACCTCCGGCCGCCCCAACCTCCCAACCCACGCTGGCAGGCGCAGCAGCGGCTACGGTCGAGCGTGAGGAGGATTTTGAAACCGTTCGGCTGACTCCGACACGAAAAGCAATTTCCGCCAACCTACTGCGATCGACCCGCGAATCTCCCCAGGCCTGGACGATGATCGAAGTGGATATGACCCGCGTGCTTGAGCGAAGGGAAGAGCAGCGGGCCGCCGCAGAGAGGGACGAAGGAATCCACCTGACGCTCCTGCCCTACTTCACCCAAGCGATCTGCGGGGCGCTCCGGGAGCATCCGGAACTTAACGCACGCTGGGATGGGAACGAGCTGCAACGTTTCAGGTCCGTCAACTGTGGCATTGCCGTCGCGGCGCCACACGGACTGGTGGTCCCCGTCATCCGGGACGCACAGGAGCTGAGCGTCATCGGCCTCGCACGCAAGATCACGGACGTTGCTAATCGCGCACGCGATCGTCGCCTCACAGTAGAAGACGTTCAGGGCGGTACATTTACGGTTAATAACACCGGCGCATTTGGATCTATCGCGTCAAAGCCGATCGTCAATTACCCGGAAGTCGCCATCATCACACTGGAGAGAGTCGTTCAACGCCCCGTGGTGACGGGCGGCGATGCCATCGCGATCCGAGCCATGGCTAACGTCTGCCTGAGCTTCGATCACCGCGCTCTGGATGGCCTCGAGGCAGGGCGATTCCTCACCACTCTGAAGGAACGGGTCGAGACCTAAAACAGCGTCTTCGACCGCTGCGCCTTAACACTCGAAATCTCCGCGAGAATCTTCACAAAACCCGCCTTCTAATCGTGGACACCCGGTGCTCGAGGACCATATGATCGCGTCCCGTTTTCCGGCCGTAGGGCCACCAGAGCGAGGAAGGAGGCCCGGGGAATTTGGAGGAATCCATTGGCCAATTCTTGGAGTTTCTTGCCGTCGAGAAGAATGCATCGCAAAACACGATCTCTGCATACCGAAACGACCTGTCCCAATTCAAGAGTTTCCTACTGAACAAGGGGCTGCCGTCCGGAAGGGAAGCCTGTTCGCAGGTGAGCCCCGCGCTCGTCGCAGAATACGTCGTCGAACTCCGTTCAAAGTCCTACAAGGACGCAACCGTTGCCAGGAAGGTCGCAGCGACGAAGTCGTTCTTCAGCTTCCTCGCGGCGGAATCCATCATCTCGGATGACCCGACTGAGAACCTCAAGTCTCCTCAGGTGGGCAAGTCCCTTCCTCGCGCGCTGAGCGTCGAAGAGGTTGACGATCTGCTCGAGCAGCCGTCACGCGGTCGCACAACACCCGAGAAGGAGCGCGACCGGGCGATGCTCGAATTGGGCTACGCAACGGGCCTACGCGTCTCTGAGCTTGTCTCGTTGAGGGTGGGAGATCTCGATCTCGACGCCAGCCCAGCCACGGTCAGGTGCAGCGGAAAAGGAGACCGCGAGAGGGTGCTGCCGTTGCCGAAGCGGTCCATTGACGAGCTTCGCTACTACCTCGACCACGTCCGCACGAGACTGCGGAGGAAGCCGCCTAAGGCCCACGGCAACCACGATGAACCACTCTTCGTGAACCGCAGAGGCGGTCAGCTGACACGGCAGGGCTTCTGGCTGATCCTGAAGCACTACGCCCGCCAGGCAAACCTCGGGCGATCTATCACTCCCCACACCCTTCGGCACACGTTCGCCACTCACATGTTGTCGGGAGGAATGCCCTTGCGAAGCGTCCAGGATGCGCTGGGCCACGCGAGCATTTCCACTACTCAGGTGTACACACACCTCACCGATAATGAAAAGCGGCGCCAGTATGACTCCGCCCACCCTAGGGCTTGATTCGAACCCCGGGATCGAACCGGTCCAGGCGATGGACAAAGACGGACTGCTAACGGATCTCATCCCTGAACTCGAGGGGGGCGGAGCTTCGAGTGACCTGAGCGCCATGTACATGATGTCCTCGGCCACAAGCGGCTGTGGGTGCGCTCGACAACTCGCTCTACGGCCCGAACAGTGGCGAGCTACGGGGAGCGATGGAGTGACTCGATGCGGACGAGGCGCTCTCCGGGGTGATCGATGACATCGCCCTGATTACGCCGATTCGACTTGCCTGCCTAGTGCACGACATCGCAAAACCATGGACCGCAATCATGAAGGAAGGCCGTCTGCAGTTTCCGCGCTACGGTTCGGTGGGCGTGGGTGTTGTCGTGGAACGATTCACAACTCTCGGATTTCAAGAGTCGCAGGTCGACTTCCTCTCACGGATGGTACGTCAACACCTCAGGCCCGCCGAACTTGTTCGGAACCGCCCTCCTAGCGACGAGGCCGTAGCCGAATTCGTCGCTGCCGTT
>DASCML010000094.1:0-6575 GCA_036010925.1 Dehalococcoidia bacterium
GGGGTATGCGGTTTCGGCACAAGGTTGCTCGTGCTCACTCTTACACGGGCGCGCGGACCCAAATAGCCCCGGCCGATCTCGCGAACACTGCGGGCAAGGTCAACAATTCCCTGGACGTCTTCAAGTGTTTCCGTCGGAAGACCGACCATGAAATACATCTTGATGCTGGTCCAGCCGCGGGAAAATGCAGCATCCGCCGCACCGATTACCTGGTCATCATCGATTAGCTTGTTAACGGCGTGCCGGAGACGTTCAGTGCCAGCCTCTGGAGCTAGGGTGAGCGTGTGCTTCTTGCCCCGGGACACCGCGTCCGCAACATCGACAGAGAAGCTGTCCACGCGAGTGCTCGGGAGGCTGATCTTCAGACCGGGAAATCGCGTGGTGAGTGCCTCTACCATCGGCACTATCTGGCTGTGATCCGTCGCGCTCAACGAAAGCAGCGACAGCTCGTCGTAGCCCGTGTTGGGGAGAAGCTCTTCGGCAGCCGACACGACCTCTGCGACCGACCGTTCGCGAGTCGGGCGATAGATCATTCCGGCCTGACAGAAGCGACAACCCTGGGTACAGCCTCTCTGAATCTCGATGGCGCCGCGGTCGTGCACCGTCTGCAGAAACGGGACCACCGGCCGGACCAGTGCTGGCGGAAGCGGCTCCACGATTCTCCTGTGGACGACCTTGGGCACTCCCGGCTCGCGGGGCAGTGTCGCCTCAAGTGTGCCGTCGGCACCGTAGCGTGCCTCATACAGTGCAGGCACGTAAACGCCGGCGATCTGCGCGAGGTCACCCAGACGCTCTTGATGGGAAACGGGCGCACGTTTCCAGCGCCGCAGCAACTCGACTATCTCGAGGATTACCTCCTCGCCTTCGCCTAGGACGAACGCATCAATGAACGGAGACATCGGTTCAGGGTTGAAGGCCACGCTGCCACCCGCGATCACAACCGGCTCCTCGGACGACCGCTCGGACGAACGAATCGGAATCCCGGCCAGGTCGAGCATGTTGAGAATGTTCGTGAAGGTGAGCTCGTACTGGAGGCTGAAGCCGAGGACATCAAATTCACCGATCGGAAGCCGTGACTCAAGGCTCCAGAGGGGCACATCTTCGCGCCGCATCTCCGCTTCCATGTCTGGCCATGGAGCGAACACCCTCTCTGCTGACACATCTTGGAGTCCGTTGAGGATATCGTAGAGGATTCCCAACCCCATGTTCGACATGCCAACGTCGTAGCAATCTGGATACGCAAGCGCCACGCGGATTCCGTCCGGCCCCAATCGCTTCGCGACGCTATTCCATTCTCCACCCGTGTACCGCGCGGGTTTAATCACCCGGGTAAGCAGATCGTCGATCGTGGCAGCCATAGTGACCCGCTTTCCTTGCCCCGGTGATAGAAGTATTGGAGCGATGCCCACAAACATGATAGCCAAGGATTCTCTTCAGATGGCAACGGTTGCAGTCCACTCAAGGGGCGTTGAACATCGGAAACGTGACAGCCTTAAATAGCGCAATCGATTGGCAGCCGGTAGTAGTGGCGGCCGGCGCGTCCGCAAGATTTGGCAGGGAGAGCAAGCTGCTGGCAAGCCTCTGCGGAAAACCAGTGCTCCAGTGGAGTTTCGAACTGATGCTTTCGTTGCAGTCCCGGCATCCGCTCGTGGTAGCGGTTTCGGACGAGACCCGCGAGCCGGCCCGGGCGATCGCCGCCGAGCTCGGAGAGTCTGAGCGGGTGCTTCTCGTCGATGGCGGCAGGAGGCGCCGCGACAGCGTTGAAGCCGCGGTGACCGTGTGCTCGGGAGAGTATGTGGCCATCCATGACGCGGCGAGACCGTTGGCCACAGCCGCGCTGGTACGCCGGGTTCTCGCTGCCGCCGGCACCGGTATCGGCACGGTGCCGGCGGAACCGGTGAACGACACGCTTGCAACAATCGATGCCGCTTCTCAGATCACGGCCCACCCGGATCGCGAGAGACTCCGGAGTGTTCAGACGCCGCAATGCGTGCGCCGCTCCGCCTGGCTCCGGGCCTCGGCTACAGATGCCGGAGACACGACCGACGACAGCTCGATGATTGCCAGGCTCGGCCTGCGGTGCACCGTTGTTGAAGGGGAACCGGAAAATATCAAGATCACCCATCCCAACGACCTGGCCATGGCTCACTGGATAGTTCGCGCGCGAGGTGAGGCATGTTCCGAATAGGTATCGGCGAGGATATTCATCGCGTCGACGAAGAGCGGGCCCTAGTGATTGGCGGCGTAATTATCGAGGAGGGTCCTGGTCTCGCCGGCCACAGCGATGCCGACGTGCTGCTCCACGCAATCACCGATGCCGTGCTCGGAGCAGCTGCCCTCGGCGATATCGGCAGCCATTTCCCTCCATCCGATCCTGCCCACGCTGAGGCCAACAGCGCCGATCTTCTGCGCCGTGCAGCAGGAATGGCGCTGGAACGAGGCTGGCGAGTCAGCAACATCGACTCCACAGTCCATACGGAGTTGCCGAGGCTTCGACCTTACGTGACCACGATTGAAGACCGGATCGCAGCTATCGCCGGGACTGAGCGGAACAATGTCAGCGTTAAAGCCAAGTCGGCTGAAGGCTTGGATTCCGTCGGCCGCGGAGAAGCAATGAGAGCTGTCGCGGTAGTGCTGTTAGAGCGCACCGTCCCTGGCGAAGGCTAGCACCGACCGGTCTGACGTCGGAAAAACGCTCCGGGGTGGTCTATCCTCGGCGACACCTGAAGGGCTGAGAGCTATCGCTCGGCCCGGAAAAGGCCGGCCGGTGGGTGTTTTTTCACCGGCCGGCTCTTCAGCCCAACTGTGAGACAAGCCGCTTAGGACCCGTCCTCGCCCTCGGGGGCTCCGATAGTGAAGTCCTCCTCTTCGAGAACTTCGTCGCCAGATGAAACCGCCGTCTGGACGCTGGCCGGCGTGCTCGTCAGGCGAGCTTCCAGCTCCGCTTCTTCTTCAAGCAGCAGAGACTCGGGCAGATCGAGCTCGGTAATGCGCTCCCTGCGAGGTACGGAAACCTCGGCTCGCGCCGGGATGAGTTTGCCGATAATCACGTTCTCCTTGAGTCCGTGAAGCCGGTCGACCCTACCCTCGACTGACGCGTTCGTCAGAACTCGCGTCGTCTCTTGGAAAGATGCTGCGGCCAACCACGAATCCGTGCTCAGCGACGCCTTTGTTACGCCGAGGAGGACGGGCTGCGCTGTGGCCGGCTCCCCGCCTTCCGCCACGACATTGTTGTTGATGTCTTCGAAGCGCCTGCGGTCCACAAGGTCTCCTGAAAGGAGGCCGCTATCACCAGAGTGATCAACCTTTACGCGGCGCAACATCTGGCGAACGATCACCTCGATGTGCTTGTCGTTGATATTCACACCCTGCTGTTTGTAGACCTTCTGGACCTCATCGACCATGTACTTTCGGACAGCGTCCCGGCCCTGCACACTGAGGATGTGCTGGGGGTTCCTGGCTCCGTCTGTAAGCTGTGCACCGGCCCTGATATCGTTGCCGGACGTTACTAGAAGCCTCGATGCGGCGGGGACCGGGTACTCTCGTTCCTCTCGCTCTTCGTAGATCACCTGCAGCGTATTCCTGGCAGTGATGTGGACCGTGCCCGAAATCCTGGTGAGAACCTGCTCCGCGACGGCGGTCTGCGCCTTGTCGCCGCCTTCTTTCTTGGCTTTTGCTTTGCTCCGCGCCGACGGTTCGGGACCAGCGGCGACTGGTTGATTGGCGATTACGTGCTCACCTTCTTTGACCAGGAGCTGGCCGCGAGCAGGAGACTTGTAGTCTTCTATCAGTGTTTCTGTGCTCGCAACCCGAACCCGGCGAGCGCCATTCTCGAGCTCAAACACCTCAACCACACCGTCGATTTCGCTGATGATCGCCTCGCCCTTCGGCGTCCGGGCCTCGAAGAGCTCTTCAACCCTCGGAAGACCGCTCGTGATGTCCACTGCGCTGGCAACACCGCCGGTATGGAACGTCCGCATCGTTAGCTGGGTTCCCGGCTCACCGATCGACTGAGCCGCCATTATCCCAACTGCAGTTCGGAAGCGAACCATTTGGCCGCGACCGAGGTCGCGACCGTAGCAGCGCTGGCAGAGACCGCGCTCGGCTTCACAGGTCATTGGAGATCTGACGAACAGGCGGTCGATACTGCTGGCCGCCACCGACTCGGCGACTGCCTCGGTGATCTCCTCACCTGCCTCGCAAATGACTTCGCCTGTCTTCTCGTCGACGATTGGCATGGCTACGCAGCGGCCATAAACGCGAGCGCGCATGGTCTCCACCGAATCGGAGCCCTCTTCACGTTCCACCCAGATTCCTGCCGACGTTCCGCAGTCATCCTCGAAGATGATTACATCTTGGGCGACGTCGATAAGCCGCCGGGTCAGGTACCCTGAGTCGGCCGTCCGGAGCGCGGTGTCCGCGAGTCCCTTGCGGGCCCCGTGGGTCGAAATAAAGTACTCGAGGACCGTGAGACCCTCGCGGAAGGAACTCTTGATCGGCAGCTCAATGACCTTCCCGTTGGGGTCGGCCATGAGACCACGCATACCCGCCATCTGGCGTATCTGCGTGATATTTCCCTTCGTTCCTGAACTGGCCATGTAATTGAGCGAGCCGTACTCCGGCATCCGCTCTTGGATGGCATTTTCTATTTTTCGGGTGGTATCCGTCCAGATATCGACAGTTGCCTGGTATCTCTCCTCTTCGGTGATCAATCCCATCTGGTACTGATCCATGAGCTCGTCGGCCTGCTGCTCCGCATCTGTCAGCAGTTCCTTCTTCTCACGCGGCACCTGGATCTCATGAATCGCAATCGTGATTCCGCTGCGGGTTGCGTACTGGAATCCGACCGACTTGATCCGATCGACGATCCCTGCTGTCACCTCGCCACCAAAGCTTTGATAGCATTTGGCCACAACCTGCTTGAGGCTGGGGCGGTCCATCACATGATTCTGGAACGGGAATTCCTCTGGCAGAGCGTCATTGAAAATGATGCGTCCGACGGTCGTGAACACGTTGAAAGGCACCGGAACATCGTTCCCGTCGACTTCCGGTTCCCGGACGCCGCCTTCGTCCTCGACTGCGTCTTTGGAACGGACCCGGACCTTCGAGCGGAGGTCAACGAGATCGAGGTTGAAGGCGATACGCGCCTCTTCAAAGGACCCGTACACACCCTCGACGGCGTTGCCATCCTCCTCGCGATAACCACCGCGACCCTTGCCGTCTTCGTCCGTCATGTAGTAGCACCCAAGAACCATGTCGAGTGATGGAGTCACGATCGGGTCGCCACTCGCCGGCGATAGCAGATTCATCGAGGAAAGCAAATGTTGCTTGGACTCGGCGACGGCTTCCCGGCTCAGGGGCACGTGAACGGCCATCTGGTCACCGTCGAAGTCGGCGTTGAAAGCCGCACAAACCAGCGGATGGAGCTGGATCGCTGAACCCTCAATCAGCACCGGCTGGAAGGCCTGGATTCCGAGCCTGTGAAGAGTTGGCGCACGATTGAGAAGGACCGGGCGGTCATGAATCACTTCGTCGAGAACATCCCAGACCTCAGGCCTTGCCCGCTCGACCATTCGCTTCGCGCTCTTGATGTTGTGCGCCAGTCCCTTCGCGACGAGCGAGTGCATCACGAACGGCTTGAACAGTTCGAGCGCCATTCTCTTGGGCAGCCCGCACTGGTGGAGCTTGAGCTCTGGGCCGACGACCACTACCGAACGACCGGAGTAGTCAACGCGCTTCCCGAGGAGATTCTGGCGGAATCGCCCCTGCTTGCCCTTCAGCATGTCGCTCAAGCTCTTGAGTTTGTGGTTTCCGGTGCCGCTTACGGCCCGGCCACGCCTGCCATTGTCAATGAGGCTATCGACGGCCTCCTGCAGCATCCTCTTTTCGTTGCGGATGATGATCTCGGGGGCACCCAGGTCGAGCAGCCTCTTCAGGCGGTTGTTCCTGTTAATGACACGGCGGTAGAGGTCATTCAAGTCACTAGTGGCGAACCTACCCCCATCCAGCTGCACCATTGGCCTGAGATCCGGAGGAAGGACCGGAAGAACCTTGAAGACCATCCACTCCGGCTTGTTGTGGGAGTGAATGATGGACTCCACGACGTCCAGTCGCTTGGTCGCCTTCTTTCTACGCTGGCCACTGGTAGTCAGGATCTCATCCTTCAGGTGGGCTCTCAGCTCCTTCGGATCCAGCCTCTCGAGAACGTCCAAAAACGCTTCAGCTCCCATGGCAGCCTCGAAGACTCCCGGGAACATGTCCATCAGCTCGCGATAGCGCGACTCGGTTAGCAACACAACCCGGTCGTCGCGGAGGGGGTCGCTGAGTTCAGCGAGGTCCTGCTCGCGCTCCGCGAACTGGTCGGCCACCGTCGTCTTGACCTCAGCCTCCCGCTCCTGGAGCGGTTCGAGCTCGTCGCGAAGGTGCTCCTTTGCATCGTCCATAGCGGAGTCGGCGGCAAGTCGCTCAACGTCGACGAGCTTCTTGGTCTGCTTGTCGAAGGCCTCAAGTCGCTTCTTCCCGTCGCGGCCGACGCGTGAGATCGATTGCTTGGTCACTTTGAGGCCGACCTTAAG
>DASCML010000095.1:0-9707 GCA_036010925.1 Dehalococcoidia bacterium
AGTCGAACCCGCGCCGGCCTGCCGAAGTCGAGCAGGGCGTCCATAGCAGCTCGGACGCTCCGACCTGTGAAGAGGACGTCGTCAACAAGAACGATGGTGGCCTCGTCCACCGAAGCTGGAATCGAACTTGGCCGGAGAGACGGTGGGTCGGCGCGCCGGGAAATGTCGTCCCGATACAGTCCGATATCGAGGCTACCAACCGGGATCCGAACGCCTTCGAACTGTTCGATTGCCTCCGCGAGTCTGACGGCGAGAGGGTATCCGCGACTGAGCAGTCCGACGAGCACCAGGTGCTCAGTGCCACCGTTGTTCTCGACGATTTCATGAGCAAGGCGCTTCATCGTTCGCCCCATCTCGTCGGCATCAAGCAGGGGAAGGCTCATAAAAAACGCCTCCCCCAGATAGGCAGGCGTTGCGTTCGACACGAAGCTACATGTTGCGGGCCGGGCATCCGGCGCCTCCTCCCTTGCCAGCCTCTCGGGACTGGGTTTAAAGGGTCTTAGGTGAGCTTATTAGCTGAACTACGAGCGCACAAGGAGATTGCGTGAAGCTACGGCAGAATACTTGGGTCTGGCCGGGACCGGGCGTGCCGCTTTCCCTGGCAGGTGCCGTTCACCAGATTCCGAGCATAAACTTGACGTCATCGCTGGCCATGGTCCTGGGGTCCCAGGGCGGGTTCCAGACAATTTCCACGTCGACGTCCTTGACCCCTGGGAGCTCCTTTAATTTCGCGTAGGCCTCTCCTCGAATCAATGGTCCGAGAGGGCAGCCGGGGCTCGTCAGAGTCATGGTCACGTATACGGTCCCATCATCGATTTGGATGTCGTACACGAGCCCCAACTCAACGATGCTCATGTCGATCTCGGGATCTTGAACTTCTGCGAGTTTTTCGAGAAGTTCGTCGGTCGTCGGCATCGGTGCGGTCTCGGTCATTGATCATCTCCACTCTTATGATCGGGTTGGGCTTCCAAGGCCCGGTCCAGGACATTCCAGGCAAGCAGGGCACATTTGACGCGAACGGGGAATTTCTTCACGCCCTCAAGTACCTCCAGGTCCCCAATCGAGGGGTCAGGCGTGCCATTCTCCAACAGCATCTTGCGGAAGGCTGCTCTGACGGCCTGGGCCTCTTCAATTGGCGTGCTGCTGACTCGGTCGGTCATGAGCGAGGCACTCGCTTGGCTGATGGAGCAACCAACGCCCTCAAAGGCGAGAGATTCAATCCGTCCATCGTCCAAACGCACGTCGAGGCTGATCTCGTCGCCGCAGACGGGGTTTGCTCCATCCGCATGAGCGGTCGCGTCTGTCAACTTCCCGCGATTTCTAGGCCGCCGGTAGTGGTCCAGAATGACCTCGCGGTAGAGTTCGTCAAATTGTGGTTCTGGGACGGTCATCAGCAAACACCGAACGCACATGGTCGAGCGCCTCGAGGAAGATGTCCACCTCGCGCTCGTTGTTGTAGACAGCGAAACTCACCCGATTCGTCGCGGGAACCTGGAGCCGGCGCATAAGCGGCTGGGCGCAATGATGGCCGGCCCGAATCGCGACGCCGTGGCCATCGACTATTGTTGCCACATCGTGCGGGTGGACCCCCTCTACTTCGAAGCTGATCACACCCCCTCGGTGTTCCGCGTCTTTGGGGCCGAATGGCCTCAACCAGGAAATCTTGTTCATTACCTCCAGCAAGTATTCGGTTAGACGGCACTCGTGCTCCCGCACAGCGGTCATTCCCAGCTCGTCGAGGTAATCGATCGCTGCGCCGAATGCAATGACATCAGCGATGTTCGGGGTCCCCGCTTCGAACTTGTGCGGAAATTCGGCCCAGGAGGAGCCTTCCAGCTTGACTGTCGAGATCATGTCTCCGCCGCCAAGGAATGGCTCGATGGTTTCAAGGATTTCCGGTCGCGCCCAGAGCACGCCCACACCCGTCGGCCCGAGCATCTTGTGCGCCGAGAACGCGTAGAAATCGCATCCGGTCTGGCCGATGTTCACGGGCATGTGGGGGACTGACTGTGCGCCGTCGAGACAGACCAACGCGCCAGCCTCGTGGGCCATCGCCGAGATTTCTGCGACCGGATTAATGGTCCCTAGGACATTGGAAACATGAGCGATAGTCACGAGCTTCGTCCTCGGCCCAATCGAGTCTCGCATTGCATCCAGATCCAGTTGCCCGTCTTCGCGGATGTCGACGGCCCGCACGATCGCCCCGGTCCGCTCCGCGAGAAGCTGCCAGGGGACTATGTTTGAGTGGTGCTCCATTACCGAGAGTACGATTTCGTCCCCTTCGTCGAGAGCAGCTCCCCAGGTGTAGGCGATCAGGTTCAGGGCCTCGGTGGTGTTCCTGGTGAAGATGATTGATTCCGGCGATGCTGCCCCGACGAACCGCGCCACTTTCGCTCGCACTGCCTCGTACTGTTCGGTTGCCCGAACGGCCAGCGCATGGAGGCCGCGGTGAATGTTGGCATTGTCATGTTCGTAGTAGTGAACAAGTGCGTCGATGACTGCTCTTGGCTTCTGCGTGGTTGCCGCGTTGTCCAGGTAGACCAGGGGCCGACCGTTGACAGTCTCCGAGAGAATCGGGAAGTCCGTTCGGACTCGGTCCGTGTCAAGTACGTGGTTCACGAGTCAGGGTACCTCGACTTCCAGCTGGCCTTCGACCACGCGGGTCGCGTAAGTGGCAGTGGGCTGGATGGCCGGAAGGGACAAGGCCTTGCCGGTGCGGATGTCGAACCGTGCCCCGTGTCGTGGGCACTCCACGCTGAGACCGTCCAACACTCCCTGGTCCAAAGGGGCGCCATCGTGGGAACAAGCGTCGTCAATGGCAAAGTAGTCGCCGTCGGCGTTGCATATGGCGACCCGCTGTCCACCGACTTCGATGACCCCGACCGTTCCAGGGGAGATCTGGTCCGGGACCTGGAACCAGGTCAAATGAGGACCTCCTCCGGCTCGCCGATGGCGGCGCCGAGCTGGCTTCTGAGCGCACGATCCGGGATGCGGTCGAGAACCTCGGCCAGGAAGCCGGAAACGAGAAGCTGTTCAGACTGCTCAGGGTCCAGACCGCGGGTGCCCATGTAGTAGAGCTGTTCTTCATCCACCGGGCCGGCGGTGGCGCCGTGGGCGGCCCGGATCACGTCATGGGTGAGGATCTCGAGCACGGGATCGCTGTCCGCTTTGGCCGTCTTGCTGAGCAGGAGGTTGCGGTTCTCCTGGTTGGCGTCGGCGTTCTTTGCCTCGAGACCGACTTTCGTAAGGCCGTAGTAGACTGAGTGGGCGCGCTCCCGGAGAGCTGATTTGTAGAGCAGGTCGCTGGTCGTGTCGGCGGCGATGTGGTCCTGAATTGTGTAGAGGTCGAATTGCTGCTCGCTGCCGCCGACATAGAGTCCCTGGATTTCACTGTGGGAGCCGCGACCTTCGAGCGACGAAATGATGTGGCTCTTGACCTTGCTGCCGCCGAGAGCCACCGAGAGATTGGTCACGGTTGAATCTTTCGCCGTGATGGTTCTCTGTTCGCTGAAAACGCGTGTGTTTTCACCCCAACGGTAGATCGACGTGTATCGAACCTGAGACCCCTCCCCCGGGAGGATCTCAACAGCGGGCAATACCAGCAGAGGCCCATCGCCGGAGTGCCACTCCTCGATGACGTTGAGCCGCGAGTTGGCGCCCGTGACGATCATTGTGTGAGGCGCCGCGAGCACTCCTGAACCGGATTCACGGCGCACGATCTTGACAGGTGCGTCAAGTTCCACGTTGGCCGGAACGTTTATCGCCGTCGTGCACGAAAGGAAGGCGTAGTGGAGTGCAGAGAACAGGCTTGACCCAGGTGTGACCAGCATCCCGAGATGCTCGTCGCAGATGTCGGACAGGCCTTCATCCTGAGCGCAGCCAGCAGAAAAGCCGTCCAACCTCTCGACGTGAGTCGGTGTTGAGTCGGTGACCTCAACGAGCGCCGAAAGCCCCGACTCCTTTGCCCGCGCGTCGCTCATCGTTGTCGTTGCGACCCCGGGGGCGCGAATGGCGGGCTCATAACCTTCGAGGGAAAACTCCGAAAGGTCGGTGTACTTCCAGGGGCGTTCCATACTCGTGGGGGGGTCCAGCTCTTCCGCTATTTGAGATGCTGCATTCCGTAACTCGGCGAGGTGCCGAGAGTCGCCGACAGACTTGCCCACGGCTTTGCTGACCTCGGCGCTCAGCTTCGGTGGAAGCTGATTTGCTGGCGCAATTGTCGTCATTTCACCTCCGTTGGCCGCCTGCTGCCGGTGCCCTTGTCCCGTTCCGCGACAGGTCCGTCAACCGATGGACCCGTCCATCTGAAGTTCGATCAGACGGTTAAGTTCGACCGCATACTCCATCGGCAGCTCTTTGACGATGGGCTCAACGAAGCCGTTCACGATCATCTTTGCGGCCGCCTCCTCGGTGAGTCCCCGGCTGGTGAGGTAAAAGAGCTGGTCTTCGCTGAGTTTGGACACGTACGCCTCGTGCTCGATGTGTACATCGGAGGCGTCGATTTCCATGGTGGGATATGTGTCCGATCGCGATTGCTCATCCAGCAGCAGCGCATCACAACGGACGTTTGCCTTCACGTTGTCGCAGTCGTCGTAGACCTTGAGAAGGCCCCGGTAGCTAGCACGTCCGCCGTCTTTGCTCAGTGACTTCGAAACAATCGTCGAGGTCGTGTTCGGCGCGGCGTGTACCATCTTTCCGCCGGCATCTTGGTGCTGCCCTTTTCCGGCGAAAGCGAGAGAGAGTATCTCGCCATGTGCACCAGGCTCCATCAAGAAGACGCTCGGGTACTTCATGGTGAGCTTGGAACCAAGGTTCCCATCAACCCACTCCATCACCGCGTCCTCATACGCAGCGGCCCTCTTGGTTACGAGGTTGTAGACGTTGTCGGACCAGTTCTGAATCGTCGTGTATCGCACCCGGGCGCCGCGCTTCACGATAATCTCGACGACCGCACTATGAAGCGAGTCTGTGCTGTAGATCGGAGCGGTACAGCCTTCGACGTAATGGACCTGGCTGCCTTCATCGGCGATGATCAGCGTTCTCTCGAACTGCCCCATGTTTTCGGTGTTGATCCGGAAGTAGGCTTGGAGAGGGATTTCAACCTTCACGCCCTTGGGGATATAAATGAATGACCCGCCAGACCAAACGGCGCTGTTGAGCGCTGCATAACGGTTATCGCCCGGCGGCACGATGGTGCCGAAGTGCTCCTCGAAAATCTCTGGGAACTCCTGGAGTGCCTGGTCGGTGCCAAGGAACACCACGCCAAGCTTTTCGAGGTCTTCGCGGATGTTGTGATAGACGACCTCAGAGTCGTACTGAGCGCCGACTCCCGCCAGGTACTTTTGCTCGGCCTCCGGGATGCCAAGCTTGTCGAATGTCCGCCGGATGTATTCCGGGACGTCCTCCCAGGATCGTTCATCCCTGTCGGTTGCACGGACGAAGTAGTGGATGTTGGCGAAGTCGATTCGGTCGAGCCCGTTATCCGGTGCCCATCGTGGGTCGCGGCTCTTCTGAAAGAGGTCGAGCGAGCGGAGTCGGAACTTCCGCATCCAATCGGGCTCTTTCTTCATATCGCTGATCAAGTTCACGATTTCAGGGGTAAGACCCTTGTTCGCCTTGAATAGGGCGTCCTCTTCATCGAAGAAGCCGTATTTGGCGAGATAGTCGTCCTTGCTAAGCGCGGTATCGGTGCTGGTCATGAAAGTCCCCCTTTCAGGCCATCGCCGAGGCTACTGACGCCTCCACCTGGTCGTAACCGGTCTCTTCTAGTTCCTCAGCAAGTTCAGGTCCGCCGGACCTGACGATCCGGCCGTCGATGAGCACGTGGACAAACTGAGGGCGGATGTAGTTCAGCAGTCGCTGATAGTGGGTTATGAGGAGCAGTCCCATCTCGGGATTCATCAGCGTATTCACACCTTCTGCAACTGTGCGAAGGGCGTCGATGTCAAGGCCAGAGTCGGTTTCGTCCAGAACCGCCATTGAGGGCTGGAGCATGGCCAGCTGGAGCATTTCAGCACGCTTCTTCTCTCCCCCGCTGAAGCCGTCATTGACGTATCGGCGTGCGAAGTCCTGGTCCATCTTGAGGAGCGCCATCTTCTCCATGAGCTGTTCTCGGAACTCACGAACCGGGAGGTCGCGGCCAAAGCGAGCGTTCATCGCCTGCCGCAGGAAATTGACCATGGTGACGCCCGGAATTACGACCGGATATTGGAATGCGAGGAAGAGCCCAGCGCGCGCCCGCTGATCGGTCGGCGTCCCGAGGATCGACTTCCCGTCCAGGAGCACGGATCCTTCCGTGACTTTGAAGGCGGGATTGCCCATCAGGACGTTGGCAAGGGTGCTCTTTCCGGAACCGTTGGGTCCCATGATCGTATGCACTTCGCCGCGACGGATCGAGAGGGAGAGACCTTTGAGAATCTCTTTTCCCTGGATACCGGCACGCAGGCCGTTGATTTCGAGCAGTGTGTCGCTCATTCATTAATCCTCTCAGTCCTGAGTTCTGACTGGGACA
The DNA here is from genome assembly GCA_036010925.1 of Dehalococcoidia bacterium. Taxonomy (GTDB): domain Bacteria; phylum Chloroflexota; class Dehalococcoidia; order Tepidiformales; family Tepidiformaceae; genus DASCML01. The sequence continues at coordinate 6,512 of DASCML010000095.1, forward strand.
GGTCTTCTTTATCGGACCGTATGACGTACTCGCAGACTGGCGAGCCATCTACTATTCGCCGGCGCTGCTCGACGTCCTTTCCGAGCAGCAACTCAATAGTCCGGCGGTCGCACTCGCAAGGAAGCTCCGACATTTCCGCTGCCTTCGGGTAAGGGCATTGATGATTGACGAGGTGAATTCCGTCGTCGCCGGCCTGCCACGTCTCGAGGATGCCCTCTTCGCGCAGCGAGCCGGTCACACGGCTTGCCCTGGTTTCAGGATCCGCCGTCGTTCCCACCTCGCCGCGGTGGCGCTCCGCGACGCCTTCTGCGATCCCGGTAAGCACTGCATCGACCATTTCAGGCCGCTTGCCGAGGCCCTGGAGCACTCCCTCCAGTAGCCGGACATACGGCTGGGGAAGAACGCCAAGTGCCCGCTCCGTCGGGAAGTAGACGTAATAAGGCCGACCGGTGGCCTGTTTTACTGGCCGCGCGTCAATCAGACTGTCCGCTCGGAGGTGATCCAGATGCCTTCTAACGGCAGGAGCGGTGATGGAAAGCTCGCTTGCCAGATCCTCCACCCTGACGTCTCGGTTCTTAACGACGAACTCGAGTATGCGCTCTCGCGTTCCTTGCATGACGCGAGTATGTAGAGAGAAACAGTTACTTTCAAGGGTTTTTAGACAAAAATCTTTCTAAAGGCAATCCGCGATCCGGCTGGTGACTCTTTAGCCGGCTGCGGGGGAGGTCGCTTCGAAGCTTCCGTCTCCTAGGGCACTCTCTGGCTCCGGTCTCGTTCGACGGGTGACCGCCTGTCCGAATTCAGCGCCGTAGAGCAATATCGACGAAGCGACGAAGACCCAAAAGAGCAACGTCAGCGCAGTTCCAATACCCGTGTACAGTTCGCTGCTGGAGAGGAAAGGGGTAGATGCCAACGCGTAAGCGGTGGCAACTTTTGCAGTCTCAAACAGCGCTGCCGCACAGATGGCGGAGCGGATGGCCTGGGGCCAGTCTGGCCTGTGGTATGGGACGAATCGGTAGAGAAACATGAACGCGGCGAAGGTGACGGCGGCCACAATCGCCTGACCCAGCAGCCTGAAAAATGGCATACGTAGATCGATGAGCCCCAGATCGGCCGTCTGCTGGAGCGCGACCTGGACGGCTGTGAGCAGTCCAAGTCCGGTCAGAATCGCAAGCCCCGAAATCGGGACAAGGGTCAGATCAAGAGCCTTTCCATGAATATAGGAGTGGCCCGGCCGTTCGGTAGTCGCATTCAGTCCCCGCCGAACCGCACCGAATACGCCACTGGCGGACCAGAGCAGCACCGCGGCGCTGACGAGCAGCACTCCCGGGCTGGCTGCGCGCGCGTCGTCCACAGCATCCGCCACGTCTCGACGGACGTCTTCGCTTTCTTCGAGAGGGACGAGGTCAAAGACGAAGTCGACCACCCGGTTCTGGTCAACAACGAGGCCTACGACTGAAACGACCACCAGAGTCAGTGGCACCAGAGAGAAGAGAGTGTAGTAAGCGATCGCTGCCGCGTAGGTGCCGCAATGGTGAGTGGCGTACCGACCGACGCTATCGATAGCAAGCACGACCGTGAGTCGAGCCGGCCCCGCTAAATAAGCAGCCATGCTCCGAATCGGCGGCATGCTCTTACCGTACCTTAGGGTGCTCTCGTGGGCACCGTGGCTGGTTTCAGGCCGACTGTGATGGGCGTTCGGGAACCCGAGAACTCTTCACGGACGCGTGTGAGCTCCCCCCCTTAGGACGCTGTCGATCGCGTCATCCCATGCGCCCACGGCGTGCTTCCAGTCGAATCGCTCGACCGCAAGCCTGAGGAGATGGTCGCCAGTTGGTGCGCCATCAGTGAGGACCTTTTTCAACAGCCGATAGAAGTCCGATTCAGACTCGAAGAGGCAGTGCGATTGAAGTTCGGGCGGCACTAACTCTGGGTAGGTAAACGAATTCGGCGCCACCGGCCACGCCTCGCAATAGAGGGCCTCGATCATGCCGACTCCAAAGAACTCGTGGCGAGTGGTGCTGACAACGACTTTGCTCTTCCAGAGGAGCTTTCCGTACTCTTCTCGGTCTCGTGCGAAGCCGTGGTGGATCACCCTGCTCCCGAAGTGCTCGGGCAAGTCCCTGAGAGCTGGGTGCGGGTTCGGGCCAGGCTCTCCAGCCACCGCTATCCGGAAGGGGATTTCCTCACTGGCTAGTCGGACGAGAGTACGGACGAACATATCTGGTGCCTTGTCGAACTCCCAGCGGTGATTCCAAAGGACCAGGGGTGGCTCTCCTGCATCCTTCCCGACTCTGTCTCGGAAAGTGTCGAGTCCCGATAGCTCGACGCCGAGAGGGAGTACCGTGCTCTTGTTCTCGATGGCTTGGATTCGTTCATTGACGAGCCAGTTGTTGGGCTCTGTGGTGAGCTGCCTGAGGGCTCCGAGAAAGTCGGCCTTGTGGTAGTTGGAGTTGAATGACACACGGTCCGCAACGAGGGTCGACAGATAGTTGATCTGGCCAAACCAGGAGTTGAACTTGGTGCCCTTGACCCGGGGATAGGTGAACTGGTTCTCGTGCATAAAAAGCAGGGCAGGAGTCGCGGCAAAGCGTGAGCGAGTCAGGGCGAGAAAAGCAGGCAGGTCGAGCATGTCGGTAGCCACGATCAACTCGAAACGGCCGGGTGCCTCCAGTGCTTCAGGGGCGAGTTCCTGGGCACCACGGCGCATGCGTTGACGCCACTGGTCTCCCGGCCTGGTCAGGGGATGAATCGAGTGCTTTGAATGGCGAACCAGGCCTTCGACGAGTGTGCGGTGTGAGCCGCTGAAGAATGGTTCGACGAACAGGACTCTGGCCACATGGTCAGTGTAGTGCCGGTCGCGGAAGTTGATATTTAGGTGGAAGGCTAAGCGCGGGGTCCCGTAGGATGACAGCCAATTCGCCGGTGAGGTTATCGATGGACTGGAAAGACACGGCTCAACAGGCAGAGTGGCGGATCAGCGTAAGGACGTTTCTCGAGGAGGAGTTGCCTTCCGAGCTCCGAGCGGTCGACCCCATGGGCGAAGACAGTTATTTCCAGCGCCGGAACGACGGCAGCCCTTTGGCCGAGGTCTATGACAGCTGGCGCCAGTCGCTCGCCGAGCGAGGCTGGATAGCGCCCCACTGGCCCGGGGAGTACGGAGGAGCAGGCCTCTCGACGATCGAACAGTTCATCA
>DASCML010000096.1:0-5063 GCA_036010925.1 Dehalococcoidia bacterium
CCAATCCCTCCGCTTCATACCCGGCGCCGTTTCTGTCAGCCGAGCTAATTCGCTCGGCCAAGAGGCGTCTAGCCGGTCCTACCACCGCGAACATGCGGCCCTATTCTCCCCAGCCACTCTCGCCCAAGCACTCAGGCCGGGGTCTAGCTCATCGCTCCCCGGCGAAACGCGCCTCCTGCCCCCTCAGTCGTCACGATTCCGAGAGTCGGAGTCAGGCCACCCGCTCCACTCCGACTCTCGTTCCTCTCATCACAGCACAGGGCTGCCAATTGGTGGCCGAGTACCTTAGATGACCGTAGTCACCCACTAGGTGTAGCCATTTCACCATGCCCGGCTCGGCATCGTTTGGCCCGGCCCAGTTCGGGAACTGATAGGGCTCGAAGCCGTTGTACATCACGACCTGCCCGGGGCCTGCACTTGCCGTTACGCGGGCTGGTACCTCGAACTCCCCAACGTCGTTGTATACGCGGACCATATCGTTGTCGCTGATTCCCAGTCTTGCGGCGTCCTTGTTGTTGATGACGATGTGAGGCGTCCCACGATTTGTGTCCAACATGGTCTTGTTCGCGATGTTGTCTGAGTGAACGCTCCATCGGTTATGCCCGCTAGTTAGCTGGAATGGGTAGTCACCGCCACTCCTCGGAGTGTCCTTGTGAGTAGGGAGGTGCTCGTCGGCCTCAATGAACCAATCATGGTCGATGAAAAACTGGGCCCGGCGCGTCAGAGTTGGGTAGGGCTCCCCGAGCTCAACGTGGCGCCGGTAGGGGGCAAACGTTTCGTTCGGCTTCGGATCCGTTGCCATCGACATCGTCCGGGGGTTTAGCCCCATCGACTGCCAGCGCATGATGCCTTCTTTGCGAATCTGCTCGAGGCTAGCATTCGCAGGCAAGACTCCGGTGACAGCACTGTCCTTTAGCATCTCGTCGGCGATCAGCTCCTCATCAACGAACGCCCCATCCTGCGTGTAGGAGCTATGAGCCTTCGTCGGATCACGCATCACCCCACGGGCGTCGGTGAACGGCCCAATACCCCGTGCAATAGCTCGCTCCTCAAGTTTCTCGGCGAGTATTCGGAAGCCCTCCCATTCGGAGAGCGCCTCCCCAGGGGGCTCAACCGCTTTATCGCTGAAGGTCAGGTTCATCGTATGGCTTGAGGCAAAATGAAAGCCGATCTTCTCGTATTGCTGAGCCGCTGGGAGGACGAAATCAGAGTACAGCGCCGTCGTACTCATCCGTACGTCGACGGTCACAACCATCTTGAGCTTCGGCCACACACTCTCTAGCAGTCGTTTCGAGCCTCCTCGCGTTCGGCGAAGAACGTTACCACCACATTCGACAATCACCCGGGGAGTCTCTTCGGGGCTGGGGTGGTTCAGGCCATCCCACCAGCCGCTTTCCATCGCTTCCTCGACGTAGTCGTCAAAGGGTCGCTTCATACTCGGGTCGTGCCATTCCTGTGTGTTCCAGGCCTCACGATGCCCGGCATGGTTGTACCACCAGAAGAATGCCGGCATCATCATCGCCTGCGGCGCCTTCGCCTGCTCCATGGCGGCCACCATCGGAGTCAGGCTTGGGTCTGCCTCGATGGCCGCCTGGAGGCCCTTCTCCCTCATTTCCATGACCTGGGCGACCATCTCTTGTCCGGGCTTCGGCTTCATCCCGACCAACATGCCGCCATCGAAGAAACTAGCGAGCCAAACCCGGACTCCTGTTCCCTGCCGTCCCCAATTACCCGTCAAGGCAAGGAGAAGCACCTGTGCTCTTTCGATGAGGTCGCCATGGTAGTACTTCCCCACGCCACCGAGAGCTCCAAGGATGCTGGTGCGGCCCCGCGCGATCTTGCGAGCGAGAGTGCGGATCGTATCCGGGTGCGTGCCACAGATCTCTGCTGCTCTCTCCGGCGTGTATTCCCTCAAGCGCTCGCTCATCAAAGAGTAGACCGGCGTCACTTCCATGGAGCCGCTGAGCCCCTCTAGAGTGAACGTACCTGTGAGGGCTGGATCCAAATCTCCCCAGAAGAGCGTCCCCCGCGGTGCCTCGACAGCCTGCCCGCTCCGAGAATCCCACGCGTAGAACTGCTGGTCGCTCCCGTCCTCGTGAAGATCCGAGGCGCGGACGTATTTCATCGTGGCTGTGTTCACAAGGAAAGGAAGGTCTGTCTGTTCCTTAATGAACTGCTCGTGGACAAGTCCTTCTTCAATAACGACGCCAGCCATCGCCAGACCGAGGGCTGCATCACTACCGACTTTGACTGGCACGTACATGTCTGAGTGGATCGCTGACGGAGAGAAGTCCGGCGCGATAGTTACGACCTCACATCCTTTGTACCGCGCTTCATTTACGAAGTGGACATGGGGGATCCGAGTGTAGGTTGGATTGCCAAACCAGATAATGAAGACGTCGGAGTGGAACCAGTCGTCCATGCTCGAAACAGGGCCGAGGTCCCCGTATACCGTGTAGTAACCTGGGGCAAAGTCATTCATCTCGGCGTTCACGTCTGTGGTGATCCCGCCCACCGCATTTAGGTACTTGCCCCGAGCGAGTCCCATCTGAGGAGAGGTATTACAACCTGACGGTGCGATGATCGACTCCGCGCCACCCTCCTCAACGGCATCGAGCACCGCATCGGCGATTTCTATCGCCGCCTGGTCCCAAGTAACACGCTCCCACTTGCCCGACCCGCGTTCGCCAACACGTTTCAACGGATACAGCACCCTCTCATCTCCACTGAGTTGCCTGGACCAAGAGACTCCCTTCTGACAACCCATCGGATTCATATCCGGAACGCCGGACTCTACCACCGGAAAGACAGCTGCCGACTCCTCTCGAACGACCTTTCCGTCTTTGACGTAGACGCGCATCGGGCAGTTTCCGGGGTAGCAATCCACACAGTGGGTGGCCCAGAAGACACTGTCCCAGTCTGACCGGTCTTTGTAGGTGCCGTGAGGGCGAGTGGGTAGTTCAGTAGTCATGAATTAGCCTCGTTGGAGTCAGGCGTAGCAACCCCCCGACCCCGCTCGGTACGGGCTGAGGCCACGCGAAATTATGGAGGTTGACTCTGAGAACCCACCCCCGGTCGGGTCAGTGTAGCCGCTCACGGCGTGCGCGTGTACGCCCACGTTGTTCTTGTTGGCCTCGCCGGGAATGGGCATGGTGGCACAAGCCGCCGGGCGGCTCCATCATCGGCTTCAGCCCAACAGTATCGGGGTAGAACAGCAACAGGTTATTCAGCTTCTCGCTCCAGACGGTGGCTCCGCAAAGTCTGGTTATCATTGCCCCCCTGCATGTTGTCTTCCGATCATGCCTCAAGCTGGGGGTCAAGCGTTTCCGAAAAGCGATCACGCCCCGACGAAACTCGATGAACAGTTCGCACCGCTGATATCGAAGCGGCAGGCGGTGCTAGGATTTGAATCTATGAACCACGCGGGCAGGCGAACCAAGACGTTCCAGGCAATCGCCATCGGACTGGTCATGGCGATTCTCCTGCTCGTCGCCTGCGGACATAGCGAGAGCGCAGATCCGACTCCGACGCCCACCCAGTCGGCCACAGCTCAGCCTGAGCTCGTCGACCTAGAGGGCGTCGCAGACCTCCAGGCACGCTTCAACGAGGCCTCCGGCTCGACGCGAATGATCCTCCTATTTTCACCTACCTGAGGCGTCTGCCAGGCCGGCGCCAGTCTGGTGCAAACGATACTCGACGAACATCCAGAGGCCGAACTCGAAGTCATGGCCGTCTGGTTCAACGTGATCCCCGGCGACGCACGGCATACATGGGTCGCGGTCCTGCTCAACGATGAGCGCGTGACCCACCTCTGGGACGGCCGCGGTGTGGTGGGGAACTGGTTCGCCAAGCACGCCCCGGCACTCGGGCTAGGAGAGCGAGGGTCGCTGTTGTGGGACGCCTACCTTCTCTACGGGCCCGACGCAGTCTGGGATGACATCCCTCTTACAGTCGAAAGTTGGGGGGCACCGGTGATCGTAAGCGAGGGCGAGCTTCGCGAGGCCCTGTTCGAGCAAATCGGACCTGATTAAGCTCCCGTGGCTGAGGGTCGCCACGTGCCGCTTGAGGTTATGATCGAGCCTGTGACCGAACCACTTCCCCAGGATGACCAAAACAGAAGGACAGTCGCTCGAGGTCTTGGGGGCGTCGTCGACCAGCTCGACGGCCTATGTGAGCTCGTCCTCGTACGCCACGGACAGCAAGAGACGCTGGACTACGGAGTTGTGGGACGCGGATCGCGCTACGACCCAGGCCTATCCGAGCGCGGAACGAAGCAGGCAGAGGCCGTTGCGGAGCGGCTCGCATCCACCAAGGTCGACGCAGTCTACACGAGCCCTCTGGCCCGAGCGCGCTCGACTGCTAATGCGATCGCCGGGCGCCACGATCTAGTGCCCATCGTCAAAGACGACCTCAGTGAGCTGAACCTCTGGGGGCAACTCTCACCGGACGCCAACATCGCCGATCTCTACACACGCGAGGATATTGACGAATTCTGGTTGGCTTCCATGACCGCCCGAAAGTATTCCGGCTTCCCCCACGTCGAAGACATGGAGCGCTTCAAAGATCGACTCTTCGCAGCCATCGGACGTATCGCATCCGCGCACGCGGATGAGCGAGTAGTCATCACCTGCCATGGTGGCGTGGTCAATGGCTTTCTTGCGCGAATATTCAAGTCACCACTGGACGTTTTGGTCGCCGTCCGCAATGCGTCGATCACGGTTGCCCAGTGCGGAGAGGATCGGGCACCGGTCGTACTCACCGTGAACGAGACCTCCCACCTCAACGGGCTCGACGACTGAGAGCACTCCGCAAGAAACCGCCTCTCCGAGAGCCGCGCCGGCAAACCCCAGTCCGGGTCACCGACCGCCTTGAGCAGGCCGTGAAGTCTCTACTTTTTCGGTGGGAATGGACCCGGCCAGTCGCCAGTGATGATGCGCTGCGGCCAGAGAAACTGGAGAGTACTGCGGGCGATTTGCCATCGCCCCGAGACCTTCCGGAAATCCTCATCGTAGATGCCATACCAGATCAAAGGCAGCGTCCTCGGGTCGGCCGCGTGGGTTATG
>DASCML010000097.1:0-6104 GCA_036010925.1 Dehalococcoidia bacterium
CTCCACCTCATGGCCGAGTCCGGCGAACATGCTGACTGCCGTACTTCCGACTCCACCGGTTGCCCCGGTGACGATGACCGGACCGTTACCGGATTTCAGGCCAAACCGTTCCAGCGCATCAATTGACTGGGCGGCTGTAAAGCCTGCGGTGCCCAGGGCCATCGCTTCCTTGGTCGTGAGACCGTCCGGGACTGCCGCAACCCAGTCCGCCGGCACGCGGGCCACCTCCGCGAATCCACCGAAGTGGGCGACGCCGATGTCGTAGCCGATGGCAACCACCGCCTGGCCGGGCTCGAACCTGGAATCGTCGGACGCGAGAACCGCGCCGGCGAGGTCAATACCAGGAACCATCGGGTAACTCTGGACTACGCGGCCGGAGGCGGTGCTGGCGAGACCATCCTTGTAGTTGACCGAGGACCATTCGACCTTGATGGTGACCTCTCCCGGCATCAGCTCGGACTCCTCGAGCGTCTTCAATTCGACGCTGACGTTGTCTCCGTCTTTGTCCACAACCAGGGCTCGGAAAGACATGCAGCCACCTCCGGGGAATTAACGTGGGCCTAGGGTGGGGCCGCTCGCTAATTCCCGCAAATCACAGCAGCCTTCGGTCGCACCGGACAGCATCGGAATCGTCGCCGCGTCGTGCAGGAGGAAGCGCGGACCTCGCAAGTCTCACCACCGGGAGACTCGATCGGAATTTCATCTCGGACCAGAGAGGACCATCAGCTGTCACTGCGACCGAAGGCCTGTACTCGGGCTCGATCGCTTCGCCCCACATCTTCGGAGAACGCCAGGACGACCCGACGGGAAGAACGCAACCATCCTCTTGAGCTTCTCGCGGACCTCCGGACCGCCTGTCTCCTTGACCGTGTTCCAGACGTTGGTAAATCGCGTTCCCCGGTAGCCGGCGTTCGAACAGGGAGCGTTCTCATCGCTCATGACAGTGCCGGAGCCCTTCGGGATAGCTCTCGTGCCAGGGGACCTGTGCCAGCAGTGACATCGCCGTCGAACCCGATCTTGGAGTGAGTTTCGTCGCAGAAAGGCTTGTTGCTGGATTATCCGCAGCGACAGAGTGCGAAGAGCGCTCGTCTCCCCCGCGATTCATCGCCGCCGGCGAGCTCTTGCGGCCTTCAGTTCGCGTTCGGAGTCCGTTTCCTTACGCGATGCTGACTTTGAGCGCTTGGCCGTCGCCTTAGACTTCGCCTTCTCCGCGGTAGCTGCTATGTTTCGCGCGCCGGCGGTCTCACGCTCAATTCTCTGGCCGATCTCCTGGCGAGCCCGGGCGGCTGCGGCTAGGGGTTGTGACTCGTCTGCTTTGGAGGTTGTTCCTGCTGGAGGGCCGCCCTCCGGCTCCAAGAAGGGGCGAAGGTACCGGCCGGTGTAGCTGTTGGGGGCCGCCACTATCTCTTCCGGCGTTCCGCAGGCGACCACTTCACCCCCGCGAATCCCACCGAGCGGCCCAAGGTCGATGACGTAGTCCGCGGACTTCACAACGTCGAGGTGGTGCTCAACGACAACTACCGTGTTCCCGGCATCCACGAGGCGCTGGAGCACATCCAGTAGATGGGCGACATCGAGAAAGCTCAGGCCCGTGGTCGGCTCATCAAGGATGTAGATCGTTCGGCCAGTGGAACGGCGGGCAAGCTCACTCGCGAGCTTGATGCGTTGGGCCTCACCACCGGACAGCGTCGTGGCGGGCTGACCGAGGTGGATGTATCCAAGCCCCGTCGCCTCAAGCGTATCCAGGATTCTTCTGACTCGGGGGAAGCGGTCAAAGAACTCGACGGCCTCCGATACCGTCATATCGAGGACCTCGGCTATGTTCTTGCCGCGGAAGGTGATCTCCAAGGCGTCCCTGTTGTAACGCTTGCCGCTGCACACCTCGCAGGGGACGGTCACGTCCGGCAGGAATTGCATCTCCACCACTTTATAGCCATCACCGGAGCACTCTTCACACCGTCCCCCCTTCACATTGAACGAGAAGCGCCCCGGCTTGTAGCCGCGGGCTCTTGCTTCCGGCACGGAAGCAAACAGCTCCCGGATCGGTGTGAAACACCCCGTATAGGTGGTGGGGTTCGAGCGGGGGGTTCGACCAATCGGCGACTGGTCGATATCGACCACCTTGTCCAGGTTTTCAATTCCCAGGACTGCATCGTGGGCACCGGGGCGTTGGCGTGCGTTGTGAAGGGCATTGCCGAGGCGCTTGACGACGATTTCGCTCACGAGCGAGGACTTCCCGGAGCCGGAGACGCCCGTCACCGTGACGAAACAGCCCAATGGTATTTCCACATCGATCGACTGGAGGTTGTTCTCGCGAGCGCCGACCACCTTGAGGCGGTTGCCGTTCCCCTGCCGCCTCGTGGCCGGCAGGGGAATCGAACGCCGGCCAGCCAAGTAATCGCCGGTGATGCTCTTTTTCGACTTCATGATGGTCGTGATCGTGCCTTCTGCGACGATCTCACCACCGTGAATGCCCGCGCCGGGGCCCATATCGATGATCCAGTCGGCGGCCCGCATCATCGCCTCATCGTGCTCAACTATCAGGACTGTGTTCCCGAGATCCCTCAGGCGCTTCAATGTTTCGATAAGCCGATCACCGTCTACGGGGTGGAGGCCGATACTCGGCTCGTCGCAGATGTAGAGGACACCCATGAGCGCCGAACCAATCTGGGTTGCGAGCCGAATTCTCTGGGATTCGCCGCCTGAGAGGGTCCCCGATACTCGCTCCAGCGTCAGGTAATCGAGACCAACGTCGGCGAGGAACTGGAGACGGCCGCGGATTTCCTTCAGGATCTGGTAGGCAATGGTCTGCTCGCGCGAACTGAGGGGCGTCTTATCGCCAGCCAGCCGGTCGGCCCATTCGAGCGCGTCGATGATGCTCTTTGCGGTGACCTCGGTAATTGCCCGGCCATCGATCGTTACGGCGAGTGCCTCAGGGCGGAGCCGACGCCCTTCACAACCCGGACACGGCGTCGCCGCCATGTATTTCTCGATTTCGGAGCGGACGTAGTCGGAATCCGACTCGCGATACCGTCGCTGAAGATTGTTCACTACACCTTCGTACTTGGCGTCGTACTCCTGCGTACGACCGTACTGGTTTGTGAACTTCATCGACAGGGACCTGCCATCCATGCCGAATAGAACCGCCTGGACTTGGTCCTCTGTGAGCTCGCGAATAGGGGTTGTGGGATCGAATCCAGTCGCCGCAGCCACGGCCTCGAGCTGACGCAGGTACCAGGCTCCCACTGCCGGCGAGCGAGCCCATGGCTCCACGGCTCCCTTGGCGATGGACTTCGTGCGGTCCGGGATCACGAGTTCTGGGTCAACCTGCATCTCCACGCCCAAGCCGGTGCAGCGGGGACAGGCCCCGTGAGGACTGTTGAAAGAGAAAGTTCGCGGCTCGATCTCCCCGATGGATGTGCCATCGCCGGGGCAGGCGAAGTGCTCGGAGAACACCCGCTCCTCCGACTCACCCGCCCCGGCGCCGCCAGCGAGAGCGACCAGCATCGTCCCGTCACCTACCTTCAGCGCGGTCTCGACAGAATCCGCGATGCGGCTGGACGCAGACGGATCCTTCCCCGCTTCCGGCACGACAAGGCGGTCTACGACGATATCGATATCGTGGCGCTTCTGCTTGTCGAGGGTGATGGCCTCGTCGAGGTCCCGGATTTCTCCGTTGATACGGACCCGCACGAACCCCGCCTTGCGGGCCTCATCGAAGATCCCGAGGTGCTCGCCCTTCTTGGCCCGCGTCACTGGCGCCAGTAGAAGCAGCCGCGAGCCTGCTGAATACGAAAGCGTCGCGTCGACGACCTGCTGGACCGTCTGGCGCTCGATTGGCCTTCCGCACTCGGGGCAATGCGGGCGGCCCGCGCGCGCCCAGAGGAGGCGCATGTAGTCATAGATCTCGGTGACGGTTCCCACAGTTGAACGCGGGTTCTTGGAGGTCCCCTTTTGGTCGATGGAAATCGCCGGTGAGAGGCCATCGATATGGTCGACGTCGGGCTTCTCCATCAGGCCCAAGAATTGCCTCGCGTACGCGGAAAGTGACTCCACGTAGCGCCGCTGCCCTTCGGCGTAGATTGTGTCGAAGGCCAACGATGACTTTCCTGAGCCCGACAGCCCAGTGAGTACGACGAGCCGGTCCCTAGGGATCTCGACGTCAATATTCTTGAGATTGTGCTCGCGGGCACCGCGCACCGAGAGTTTATCCATCGGCATGAAAGAAGAACCCTAATCCGGGGGTGTCTACAGTCTAAAGCCTAGAGCTCAGAGTCCTAGGTGCTGCGCTCCAGGTAGTCGCCCAGGCAGGTGAGCGCCTGGTCCGCGATCTGGGTCATGATCTCGACTCTCGACCCGTCAAAGGAGTACTCCTTAACGTCGGTACCGCCGGGGCCGCTCACCGCGATCACGACTGCTCCGACCGGCTTCGCCGAGCGCCGGCTTCCCTGGGGACCTGCCATCCCGCTCTCAGCCAGAGCGAAGTTGACTCCGGAGGCCCCTCGAATCCCCTCGGCCAAGGCGGCAACAGCCTCCAGGCTCACCGCCCCGTGTTCGCGCAGAATCGCGACGTCGATGCCTGTCATATCCTGTTTTGACCTGCCGCCATAAGCGACCGCACCGCGGTCGAACCATCTCGAGGCGCCGGCGACGCTCAACAGCCGCGCACTGATCAGGCCCCCCGCGGTCGACTCAACGACGGCGAGGCGGGCCTCCCGGGAGAGGAGAGCTTCGCCAACGCGGCTGGCAACGGTGTCGTCAGGACTCAGAGACATAGAGAGAGCTTTGAGCTTCAGGCGGCCATCTGCAAGGGGGAAGCGCCGGTGCTGCCTTTTGTGTGCTGCGTGCCGGCCGAGCACTATGGTACGCCTTCGCTTGCGGCTCGCGGCTTCGCACATGGCGGAATACGAGGTCCGGATTGTCGATGCGTTCACCACCCAGCGTTACAGCAGTAACCCGTGCAACGTGATCCCCCGCGCCGATGGTCTTTCGGACGAGCAGATGCAATCCATTGCCCGCGAACTGAACCTCAGCGAGACCTCGTTTGTCTTTCCTCCCGACGTTGCCGACTTCTGGGTTCGATTCTTCACGCTGGCCAAGGAGATACCGCTCGCTGGTCATCCAACGATCGCGACGATGCACACGCTGGTTGAGGAGGGTCGGATCTCCCTGGATGAGCCCTGCCGAGTTGTCCGGGAGCTGAACATTGGTGTCCTCCCGGTCGACATCTCGCGAGACGCGAAAGGCCGAGCCCGGGTCGTAATGACACAGGCGGGTCCGAACTTCGGACGACGCCTGGATCACAACGTCTTCGCCCAGGCGCTGGGCATATCTGTGATCGACATGCTCCCCGGGGTCCCGGTACAGATAGTGCGTACCGGGACCCCGCAGGCCATGGTGCCGGTGCGCTCCATTAAAGTCCTCGCCGGCTGAGGTCGGATTTTCAGCATCTCAGCAACCTTGAGTAGGTCGGGCACTACTTCAGCGCTCACGTCTTCGCACTGGATCCAATCGATCCATCCAATCGTACTCACGCCCGCCACTGCGCGGCCGGTGCAGGAATCTCCGAAGACTCGTTCACAGGAAGCGCGACCGGCGGAATAGCCACCTACCTTTGAAGGTACGGGCTGCTTCGGGAGCCGCGGTACACAGTTGAGCAGGGTCACATCATGGGAAAGCCCGGCGTCGGGGACGTAGAGGTCGATGCTGAGGGCGAAGACCCGGTCGCGGTTCGAGTGGCGGGCACCGCAGTCACAGTGCACTCAGGCCAACTCAAGATTTATCACACAGCCGATTGAGCCGGGCTCAGACCAGCGGCCAGGGGTAGTGGCGCTCAGCCCCGGGCACCGGGAAACGGCGTCGAGTGAGAAGCCTTCCGATGCGGCTAATGAGAGCCTGGCGTTCCTTGTCCGTCAGTAACACCAATAGTGGCTCCGAATCGGGAGTGCAGACTTCAAGGGCCCGTCCGGTGCGCTCAACGTCGGCCAGGAGAGCCTCGGCGATCGGCTCATCCGCCCAGTCCCAGATCACGGAGCGAAGTTTGTCTGCCTCATGGAAGCAGAGGCCGTGATCGATGCCCCAGATCACGCCGGCCGAGTCGAGGA
>DASCML010000098.1:0-2512 GCA_036010925.1 Dehalococcoidia bacterium
CGCCGAGCCAGTGGACGTCGCCGCCACTCTCAAGAAAAGCAGAGCCGACGTCCTCATCGCCTACCTCCCTGTCGGCTCCGAAGAAGCTCTTCACTTCTACGCCGAGGCGGCTCTTGAAGCCGGTGTTGGATTCATCAACGCCATCCCCGTGTTCATCGCCTCCAACCCTGCGTGGGCCCGTCGCTTCCATGAGGCGGGGGTGCCAATTATCGGTGATGACATCAAGTCGCAGGTGGGTGCCACCATCATTCATCGGTTGCTGGCTCGACTGTTCGAGGACCGCGGTGTCGAATTGGAGCGCACTTATCAACTCAACTTCGGCGGAAACATGGATTTCAAGAACATGCTGGAACGCGAACGGCTCGAGTCCAAGAAGATCTCTAAGACGCAGTCGGTTACGTCACAACTCGATAACAGCATCGGCGAGGACGACGTTTACATCGGTCCTTCGGACTACGTCCCCTGGCTCACCGACCGCAAATGGGCCCACATCCGCCTCGAGGGAAAGTCGTTCGGTGACGTACCTCTCAACGTGGAGCTCAAACTCGAGGTCTGGGACTCTCCCAATTCAGCAGGAGTGGTCATCGACGCCGTGCGCAGTGTGAAGATCGCTCTCGACAAGGGAATCGGTGGCCCGCTGCTGGCCGCTTCGTCGTACTTCATGAAGAGCCCGCCGGTCCAGTTTCGTGATACCGATGCGCACAAGTACGTCGAGGCCTTTGCTAGCGGGGCAGAAGATCCGACCAAAGACATACTGGTTAAGTATCTGGGTTCTTAGCCCGATCGACTCTCATTCGAATCGCCCCCTGAGACGACCCCTTCGGCCGGTCTGGTCAAATCCGATCGACAGAGCAGACCAGGACCGCCAAGATCTTCCTTACTCCCTCCTCGCTCAATCTGATCGAGGGAAACGCATTGCTCCGCTATTTTTCTTGGTGCCTTTCTCCTAGTGATCGCCGCACCCACCACCAGTAGCACAGCTACTCCAAACACCACCGTTACCGTTACCGCTGGGCTAACCGAACAAACCGATTGGCTCGATATCGCGGTTCAGGCCGCCGTCGGAACGGCGTTCCCGTTCCTTGAGGCCAACAATGACCGCAGCGCCTGCACCTACTTCAACATGCCCAATGGGACCACCCTCGCATAACGCTCCGGTGATCGTGCCTAATCAGAGGCGAGCATGAGTAGAGCGGGTGTAGTCAGCGGAACTACCACCACTGGCGTGTGTGACACCGGCTTATACACAGAGATCCAAGGTACGGTCCTGATCATGGAGGCTTACTCCACGCCCAGAGTCGGGCCTACACGACGAAATATCCGGCCTCGAAAGCGACGACGCCAGGGACTGGCAACAGCCTTGCTGGGGAATGCATGCTGAAGAAAGGGTTAGGAATTAGGAAGAGGGAATTGGAGCCAAGCGCAAGGTAATCCTTCTTCCCTAATACTTAATACCTAACTCCTTCCTCAGCATTGCGATATCGGCGGCCTGTTTCTCGACACCGCCGGGGGTCTCGACCACAACGGGGGCATTGGCGGTCTGGATCACCCCGAGTATTAGGTCCAGCGGAATCTCGCCTACTCCCAAATTGGCGTGTCTATCCCGATTGCTCCCGAAGGGATCACGCGAGTCGTTGCAGTGGATGAGGTCGATACCGCCGGCCATCTGCGAAATCCTATCGGCGACTGTGGCGAGATCTTCACCAGCTGCCCAGGCGTGGCAGGTGTCCAGACACACTCCGATCCCGTAATCCCCGATCTCTTCCCAGAGCCGTCCATAGTTGTCCAGTTCTCGCGTGATGGCGTTGCCTCCGCCAGCCGTGTTCTCGATGAGCAGGGGGACACATAGATCCACACTATCGAGGGTCTTGCGCCAGCGTTCGAACCCAACTCCCACATCTTCCCCATCGTCGATGTAACCGCCATGAACGATCACACCGGCAGCACCGACCGCAGCGGCGGCCTCGAGAGTGTCACCGATGATCTTGCGGCTAGGAATCCGGATTCGATTGTTGGCTGAACCCACGTTCACCAGATAGGGAGCATGGACGTAGATCGGTGTGTTGGATGTGATCAGTGCTTCTGCATCGTCGCGGGGCAGTGGTTTCTTCCACGACTGTGGGTCCGTTAGGAAGATCTGAACGACATCGGCCTTACAGGCCACCGCGTCGTCGAGAGGGGCTTCGCCGGAGACATGGGCACCAATCCTCACTTGAGTTTCTCGGTCGGTTTAGTCCGCCCGACCCGATACTCCAACAACGCAGCAACACGGTGGGCTGGTGTATCCCATTCGTCGGAGAACAGATGAAGCCAGGGCGGGTCAGAGACTGCCCCTGCCGGAAGGTGGGGAATCTCCTCGGCGTCCACCAGGCGGATCGACAGTACAGGTGCTTCAATTCCATCATCTTCGATCAGTCCGGACCGCACCTCGGCGATACCAGACCAGGCCAAGCGCCGCGGCGGCCTCATAAATCCGTCAACTCGTATCAGCAGGCCCTTACCGTCGGCGACG
>DASCML010000099.1:0-8218 GCA_036010925.1 Dehalococcoidia bacterium
CCTGCTGCAAGGAGGCGAGCAACGGCGCCGAGCGCCCTGGCTCCCGTCGGGGGAGGAGGCCGCTGACCTTGCCCACAGAGCGGTCATCGTAGGCTTCCCACTGTTGGGTCTTGGAATCGCCCTGGGAGCTTACTGGGCGAACAGCGCCTGGGGCCGATACTGGGGCTGGGACTCGAAGGAAACGAGCTCACTGGTCACCTGGCTTGCGCTCGCAGCTTATTTTCACGCCCGAGCTGGCACGGGCTCCGTGGCCGGGGCACCAGTCTTCAAGCGGGTGTTTTCGTTCAAGATCCGGCGCGGGTGGCGGCCGGACCCGATGTGGTGGCTCGTGGTCACCTGGGGCCTGATCGTATTCACCTACTTCGGAGTGAATCTCTGGATCAGCGGGCTCCACTCGTACGCCGGCGTCTAGTCCCTACCCCAGTTCTGCCAAGAATTCCCCAACCGCCTTCTCCCAGGCTGTCGGTTGGTCGATGTTGGCCGCATGTCCTGCATCGGATATCACAACCTGCCGGGCGCGGGGAATCTTCTTCTCCATATAAGCAGACCCGGCAAGGTAGGGCGTGTCGTTTTCGCCCACGATAATCAGGGTGGGGACGGCAATGTCAGGAAGCGAATTGATAATCCGTGCATCGAATTGAGCCAGCATGCCCCGGGCAGCCCTTCCGATGCCAATCGGCGACCTATGATTGGCTATCAGGGTTTCGCCCGACTTGCCCATGGCCGCCAAGCCGCGGTTCTCGAAGTCGAGCGCGCGCTCCCTAGCCGTCCCGTTCCACTGCTCTCGCGTGCCCGGGTTCTTATAGCCGGGCCCAGTGTCCTGAAGGATGAGGGCGCTCACCCGCTTCGGGTGAGCGAAATGAAAAGCGAGTGCCATGTACCCCCCAAGCGAATGGCCGCCGACTATCGCCTCTTCCACACCGGCAGCATCCATGATTGCCACCATATCGGCCACGGTTTCCGCCTCCGAGTACTTCGCCTGGAGCTCCGGACTCGATGTGCGCCCATGCCCCCTCATATCCCAGGTGATGAGCCTGTGAGAGCGCGTGAGCATTTCCGCCTGGCCGAACCACATGTCGCCGGTCGCCACGAAGCCATGCGTGAGGAAAATGGAGTTCCCCTGCCCCCGCTCCTCGTAGTAGATACTTACTCCGTCGCGGACTAACTCGCTCATAGCCGGCCTCCTTGGCTCCACTGAGTCTACCGAGGGCCCGCGAGCAGTACGAGAGGCACCGCAGCTGGATCCTGGGGTAGGCTGGGGGCATGAGTGGTGAGGCGCTCACCGTTAGTGGGCAGAAGAGTGGGCGCCTAACCGGCAAGCGTCCCCCTTGGCTCAAAGTACGTTTCAGGCCCGGTACCACCTACCAGGCTGTGGAGAATCTCGTCCACGGCAGCTCGCTGCACACGGTCTGCGAAGAGGCCCGCTGCCCGAACATTGGGGAGTGCTGGTCGCGCGGCACCGCGACTTTCATGATCCTCGGCGACATCTGCACACGTTCCTGCGGGTTTTGCGCCGTGAAGACCGGCCGACCCGAGGAGTTCGACACGGCCGAACCGCGGCGAGTCGGAGCGACCGTCGCACGAATGAACCTTCGCCACGCCGTCGTCACGAGCGTGAACAGGGATGAACTCGCGGACGGTGGAGCTTCGATCTTCACGGATTCAATTCGCTGGATCCGTCGCCTCTCACCCGGCACCACGATCGAGGTCCTGATCCCTGACTTCAAAGGCGATGAGCGCGCCCTCACCACCGTTCTCGACGGTGCCCCGGAGATCCTCAATCACAATGTCGAAACGGTGCCGCGGCTGTACGAGCGGGTGCGGCCGCAGGCGATCTACCAGCGATCACTTGAGGTGCTGCTCTTCGCGTCCTCTCACCAGAGCGGTGAGTCGATGACCAAAAGTGGGCTGATGGTCGGGCTGGGCGAGTCATTCCCAGAGGTCATCGCCACCCTGCGTGACCTCCGCTCGCACGAGGTTGATATCGTCACGGTTGGCCAGTACCTGCGGCCGACCCCAAAACACCTCCCCATCGAGCGTTACTGGCACCCGGACGAATTTGCTCGCCTTCGCGAGGCAGCCCTCGCGATGGGTTTCAGTCACGTAGAGGCCGGACCGCTTGTTCGCAGCTCATATCACGCGGATGAACAGGCCTTGTCGGCGGCTTCGAGGGGTGCCGGAGACGATCTGCTTCCACTGGTGGTCCTAGATAAGTCGGGGGCACCATGACCGACCCCATCGATTTTGAAGGGGACTTCGGAAGCTCGGCCTTGGGTACCTTTTCCCACGAACTGCGCACGCCTTTGGCTGCGCTCCGCATGATTCTGGACCTTGGTGCCCCGGTCGCAAATGCCGACGGAGGTAAGTCGTTTGATGCCGAGCTCGTTCAGCTGCTCGAGGCGGCGGCCCGGGAGCTCGGAGATCTCGTCGATGATCTCCAGGACTTCTCCCGCGCAGAACGGCGGCAAATGGTCTTCACCCCCACGTTGCAACCGCTCGCGGCGCTGTTCGAGGCCGTTCCCGACGATGGCAGGAACGCCGTCACCGTAACCCTGGAGGGCGACACAGGCCTGACCGGGAACTGGGACCCGGTCCGTGCAAGGCGTGCCCTCATGGCGCTTGCAGCCGGAGTCGATCGCATGGGCGATCATTCGGGCCTAGTTCGAGCCACGGCCTCCTATACCGCTGGCACGGTTCACCTCGTGCTCAGCTCGGAGAATCCGACTTCCGAACCTGAAGCAAGCGAACCCACTGCACCGATCTTCGCATATTTCGCCGGCGCGGCTGTGGTTATCGCCATGGGGGGGGCACTTTCCCTCGAGCGAAGAGCGGGTCACTGCCGGCTTTCGGTCATTCTCCCGCCGGGCAACTAGCGCGAGCTGCGCAGGGTTTGCGGCCGATGTATCCTCCCGAGCATGGCTACCCTCGAAGGCAAGAACGCTCTCATTTTCGGGCTGGCGAACAACAGGTCGATCGCCTGGGGCATAGCCCAGGCCCTGCACCGTAAGGGGGCAACCCTAGGCTTCTCTTACCCGGGCGCCTCCATTGAGAAGCGTATGCGCCCGCTGGCCGAACAACTCCAGAGTCCGTTGATCGACCAGTGTGATGTCACTTCAGACGATGAAATTTCAGCCTACTTCGAGAAGGTAGCCGACATATTCGGCCGGGTGGACATCCTTGTGCACTCAGTGGCTTTTGCCTCGCAGGAAGACCTCAAGGGGCGGTTCGTGAATACGTCGCGCGCCGGCTTCCTCCTCGCCAACAACATCTCGGCCTACTCCCTAGTCGCCCTCACGCGGGCAGCTCTCCCATACATGACCGACGGCGGCTCGGTCCTCACCCTCACTTATTACGGATCTGAAAAGGTCATTCCCAGCTACAACGTGATGGGCGTCGCCAAAGCGACCCTGGAGGCCTGTGTGCGCTACCTAGCCAACGACCTCGGGCCGGAGAACGTCCGGGTCAACGCAATCAGCGCGGGCCCGATCCGAACCCTAGCCGCGAGCGGAATCAGCGGTTTCAAAGGCTACCTGAAGTCTTTCGCTTCCCAAGCGCCGCTGCGCCGGAACATCACGATCGAAGACGTAGGGGAAACCGCGGCTTTTCTCTGCAATCCCGCCGCCTCGGCTATCACAGGCGAGGTTATCTACGTGGACGCAGGCTATAACATCCTCGGGGTAGCCCACGGCGAAGAGTAAAAGGCTTGCGGCCTAAGGCTCCCACTCGATCTCGACCCGTCCGAAGACGATCGCGTCCCCCGGCTGGACTCCGAGGCGGTTCAGTTCCTTGATCACGCCCCACCGCAGAAGGCGCCGTTCGACCTCTTCGAAGGCACCCTCCATTTGGAGATCCATCGTTTCAACGAACTGGACGACTCCGACACCCTCCACGACCCATCGGGCTGGCCCGGCAGGCTCCACGTTGAACCGGTCCATGTCCGGCGGTCGAATCACCGGTAGCGCAGCTACCTCTTCCGCCCCTAAGAGCGCCCGCTCAGCCTTCACCAATGCCAGCAGCTCCGCCACGAGAGGTTCCACACCTTCACCTGTGACGGCAGAAATCGCCGTCACTTCCGCTCCGCCTAGATGGGCAGCAAGCTTCTCAGCGCTAACCCGGGCCCCCTCCGCGTCGATGTCTTTCTTTGAGACGGCCGCCACCTCCCGGATCGTGCTCACGTCCTCCTGGAATGCCTCGAGTTCGCCCCGAATGAGCTCCAAGTCGGTGATCGGATCAGGAGAGCTGCAGTCAACTAGGTGCAGCAGCACGCGGCACCGCCGAACGTGCTTGAGAAACTCAAGCCCAAGCCCATACCCCGCGCTCGCCCCTTCGACGAGGCCCGGCAAGTCCGCAAGTGTATACCTTTCAAACCCCACCTCGACAACCCCCAACATCGGCTCCAGCGTCGTGAACGGGTAGTCGGCGATCCTAGGCTTGGCATTGGAGACTGCAGCAAGGAACGTAGACTTCCCGGCGTTGGGAAGGCCGAGAAGCCCCACATCCGCCAGTAATCGGAGTTCAAGAGTGACGCTGCGCTGCTCGCCGGGAACCCCTTTCTGGGAATACCGCGGGGCCTGGTTGGTACTCGTGGCGAATCGTTTGTTTCCCCACCCCCCTCTTCCCCCATGCGCTACGACCACCTCGTCCCCCGCTGCGGTAAGGTCTGCGATCAGCTCGCCGGTCTTCGTATTGAGAACCGTGGTCCCCGCGGGAACTACAGCTATCAGATCTTCGCCTCTTCCCCCGGTCTTAAGGTTGATCCCCCCGTTCGTGCCGTCCGCGGCTCGGAACTTCTTCTTTGAACGAAAGTATTCCAGCGTATAGGCAGCATCGCCTGCTTGGAAGATCAGGTTGCCGCCAGCACCGCCATCCCCGCCGTCCGGACCTCCCTGTGGTACGAACTTCTCCCGGCGGAAACTAACAACGCCATTCCCCCCGGTCCCGCCTTCAACCAGTACTTCTATTCGATCTAGCACATCCCACAGGATCAATGAATTACTAGGATGATGGAAGACGAGGAGTCGGGAATCGAAGGGAAACTGGCTTACTAGGGGAAGTACACACTCGGCACGAACAGGACGGAGAGGGGGATAATGGTGGGAAGCGGCTGGGCCCGCGGAGGGAGTCGCCGGCGTATCCTCCTGCTCCCGGGAAACTGGTGGGAAGTAGGAACCGCTCCTGATCTAGCTGGAGATTGAGGTATTTGGAAATGGGAAAGAAGAAGAAGGACGCCGGGAAGAAGCCGAAAGGAAAGACGCCTACGCGGGCCAAATCCCGATCATTTCCAGACGACTTTCCGGGCCCTGCCCGCGCAATGGTCATTATGGCTCATCCGGATGATGCGGAGTTCGTATGCGGCGGCACAATTGCCCGCTGGTGCGCCGAAGGGTGGGACGTGACGTACGTTGTGGCCACAGGGGGCGATAAGGGCACTCATGACTCTGAGATGCATCCCGAGAAGCTCGCCGCCATTCGTGAAGAGGAGCAACGAGCCGCGTGTCGGACACTTGGCGTAGGAGAGTGCATCTTTCTCGGATACCCCGATGGATTTACGTCGGAAAGTGCCGAGCTGCGGGGGCAAATCGTCCGGCTCGTGAGGGTTCATCGCCCTGACGTGGTAATCACCTGGGACGCCTATGAGCGCGGATTCAACCATCGGGATCACCGGAACATCGGCGTGGCGGTGGCGGACGCGCTCTATCCCCTAGTTCGGGACAGGCTCTTCTACCCGGCCGATGAAGAGGACGGGCTCGATAGCCACCAAGTGAATGAAGTGCTTTTAGCCGGTACCGCCAACCCGGATTTCGAAGTGGATGTCTCGCAATACTGGGAGAAGAAGCTGGATGCCATTGTTTGCCATGCGAGCCAGATCGGTGGCCGGACGCGAGAAGACTTTCTGAAGCAGAGGCAGGAGCAGGCCGGAGGGAATACCCAGCAGCCGATGGTGGAAAACTTCAGACGCTGGACGATTCGACGGGCCCAGGCTCAGCCGCCCGAGGAGAAGAAGTAAGGGTAAGAAAAAGAAGATCACAGTCAGCGCCTGATCCGGTGCACTTTCGTAAGATACTCCGGTTTGGGGAGGGGTGATGGCCACTAGGGAAGAGGATTCCAGAGACACTGCGGATGCCCCCGCCGCACGAAGGGTCTTGGTGACAGGGGGGTCACGGGGAATAGGACTAGCGGTCGCGGCAGCGTTCGGTGCCCAGGATGCCCAGGTGATCGCTACGGCTAGGGGCGAAGAAGCGCTTCAGAAGGCGATGGCCGGGATCGGACCGGAGGCGTCCGGAATTCGCTGTGACAATGCCGACACTGAGGATATCCGAAGGACGGTCGACATTGTTTGGGCCCAGGGCGGGCTCGACGTGCTGGTGAACAACGCCGGGATCAGCCCGTTTTACAAGCGTGCTGAGCACGTCACCCCAGAAGAATTCGACATGGTCGCGACAGTGAACCTGCGTGGCACTTACTTCTTTAGCACGGAGGTGGCAAAGCGGTGGTTGGCTGAGGGGCGTGAAGGCTGCATCGTGAACATCACGTCGGCCCTCGGAGTGGCCTCCGACCACCGGCTGTCTGCCTACTCCGCTGTCAAAGCCGGGCTAAATCACCTGACGAAGGTGCTTGCCCTCGAATGGGCCGACCGCAGAATTCGTGTAAACGCGGTGGCACCGGGTTGGACGGAAACGGACTTCACCGAAGGACTGTTCGCGAGCCGCCACGCGGAACGCCTGCTTGGCGACATCCCAATGGGCCGCTGGGGCCGCACCGGCGATGTTGCCGGTGCGGTGCTCTACCTTGCCGGCGAGACAAGCGGATACGTGACGGGCACGGTTCTTTTGGTAGACGGTGGCCGCGTTCTACGCTGAGTCGGGATAGACTTCCTTGACGAATCCACGACAGGAGCGATTTTGGATATGAGTCGTCCGGTAGCCGTGATTACCGGCGCAAGCCGCGGCATAGGAAAACAGCTCTGCATTGATATGGCGGGGGCTGGCTACGATATCGTCGCTGTGGCCCGGTCGAGCAAGGAAAGCCCGAGCCGGATTCTGCCGGGGACAATTGACGAGACAATAGCGCTCGCGCGTAAGGCCGGGGGAGCAGAACTCACTGCGATTCCTGCGGCGCTCGACGTAAGGAACGAAGCGGGCGTCCAGGAGCTGGCAGATCGGGTCTTCTCTGAGTTCGGTCGTTGTGACGTCCTCGTCAACAACGCGGCAATCGCCCCCCCGGGGGATACGCTTTCGCTGCCAACCGACCTCTGGCGCAAGGCGATGGATATCAATGTCCATGGGCCGCTGTACTTTACTTACTACTTCGCGCCTCGAATGATCGCGGGGGCCAGTACCATCATCAATATTTCCTCAAGTGCCGCCGTTGCGCCCGAGTTCCGACGCGCGAGCTACACGGCCACGAAGCGCGCCTTGGAGGCATTGACCGAATGTATGGCAGTCGAGCTCGCTGGGAAGGTGGCCTGCAATGCGATCCGCCTCGAACTCAGTGTTTGGAGTGAGGGGTACACCTCAACATTGCCTGAAGACGACTTCTCCGACATGGAGGATCCGGTCGTGATGTCAGACGCTGTCCTCTGGCTTTGTCGCCAGCCCTTGGAGTATACAGGCCGCGTCCTCACCATCGGCGAGATGCGCGAATTGGGTGCGGTGCGGGGAGTCACGAGAATAGGAGATCGGGCCGAGAGCTAGGGGGAGAAATTCAAATGGGTGACTGCATTATTGAATCCTCGGGTGGGGTCTTGGTGGTCAGGTTCAACCGGCCGGAATCGATGAACGCGATGGGAGGGACGCTCATGGACGAGTTCGATGCAGCGATGGACGAGGCCGAGTTGAACGACCGCGTCAAAGCCATTGTCGTCACTGGCGAGGGAAGGGCGTGGTGCGCCGGTGCCGACCTCCAGGCTGCTGCGAACCGGGGCGCAGAGACCGAAGAACGGCACGATATCCGCGCGCGGACGCTCGACAGATTCGGCGATATCGGGCGCACCGTGCTGCGACTCCAGGAGATCGGCAAGCCCACGATCGCCGCTGTCAACGGCGCCGCAGTTGGGGGCGGGTTTGGGCTCTGTGCCGGATTCGATATTCGGTTGGCCAGCGAGAAAGCCCGCTTCAGCACCATCTTCATCAAACGGGCGCTCGCACCAGACTTTGGCCTTTCGTGGTCGCTGCCTCGGTTGGTGGGCCCCCAGGTGGCGGCAGACCTCTTTTACACG
>DASCML010000100.1:0-8306 GCA_036010925.1 Dehalococcoidia bacterium
CCACCCCTGCAAGCATGCCTATGCGGTGATCACCCCCAGCATCGACTCTCCCGCCCTTGAGCTTCCCGCCGTGGACACTGAAGCCGTCATCGGCGGCGAGCATCTCCACTCCCATCGCTCCCAACACACTCGCCGTGGCATCGACGCGATCGGATTCCTTGGTGCGCAACTCTTCAGCGTCGCGGACCACAGTGGCCCCGTCGGCGAAGGCACCGAGGAGTCCCACGAAGGGGAGTTCATCAATGGTGCGCGGGATATCGGCACCGGCGACTTCAATTCCCACCAGATCTGAGCTACTGGCCACCAGGTCGGCGACCGGTTCGCCCCCGACGGTGCGTTCCTCACTGGTCTCCACGTTGGCCCCCATCGCTCGCATGACATCGAGAAGCCCGGTGCGAGTCGGATTGATGTTCACGCCAATGAGCCGGATCTCGGCATCCGGGTGGCAGGCTCCGAGGACGAGCCAAGGGGCCGCGCTTGAAAAGTCGCCCGGGACCTTTACGGGAAGTGGGTCCAGACGTTCGGCCGGAAACACTTCGAGCCGCCCTTCAACATCGTGCCCGATCTCCACTCCCATTTCGCCGAGCATGCGCTCGGAATGGTCGCGGGAGGGGGAAGGCTCGCCCAGCTTCGTGGGCCCATCAGCGTAGAGCGACGCGAGCATAAGAGCCGTCTTAACCTGGGCGCTTGCCACAGGCGCATCGTGAGAGATGCCCCGTAGCGCTCCGCCCCTCAGAACGATCGGAGGCAGAGTATCCCGGCAGCGGCCGAGAACATGCGCTCCCATCTTCGCCAGTGGCTCGATAACTCGAGCCATGGGACGGGCGTTAAGCGACTGGTCCCCGGAGAGCACAGACAGAAATGGCTGGGCCGCCAAGAGACCGGCAAGGAGTCTGATGCTGGTCCCGCTGTTCCCGCAGTCGAGCGGCCCGTGGGGTTCCATCAGACCCTGGAGCTGCGAACCACGGATGGTGGCGCCGGTCGATCCTGGCGGCCAGTCTATCTTCACTCCGAGGGCGCCAAGGCAGGCGGCGGTTGCACGAACATCCGCTGAATCGAGGACGTTCTCCAATCTCGCGGTGCCCGACGCGATGGCATTGAAAATCAGCGCGCGGTGCGAGATCGACTTGTCTGGTGGAACGGTGAATGTGGCGCGAACCCTACCCGGGCGTCTAACGCCCACGATCCTTGCCCCCCAGTTTTCGCTTGAGCCCCTTGTCGTCCCGGAGTTCGCCCCGCTCCATCCGCTCCGCCGTTTCCTTGTACCGGTCGTAGAGGCCACCTGCGAAAAGGCGCCAGATCTGATCCTGTGCGGAAGGCCCCTTCGGCCCTGCCGGGGGACGTCTGACGGGGCGATGCTCGATGAAAGTGTCCCTGTCCAGGTTTGCCTTCACAAAGAGATCCGCCATCGGATCTCCACCCGCTTGCACGGCTTCTGAAACCTGCGCCAGCTGTTCACGGAAGCGGTCTACCCAGTGCAGAACAGCTTCGCGATTCGTGTCCATGATGTCCCCGGACATGGTGGGACTCCCGCTTGCAAGACGCGTCAAATCTTTGAACGCGGGCCCTGCGAGCATCGCGGCATCCTCCCAGGCAGGGCTCTCTCGGAGCATATTAAACAGAGCCACCGAAAGGAGTATCGGCATTTGGCTTACGGCTGCCACGTAGGTGTCGTGCTCGGCGGCATCGTAGTAGATCGGGGTCGCGCCCGTAAGCCCGACTAATCCTTCGATGGTCTTAACGGCCCCTTCGGAAGCCCTCGCAGAAGGGATGAGGGCCCAGATCGCCCCTTGGAATAGCTCGGCGGACGCAGCCTTCGGGCCGCTCTTCTCGCTCCCGGTCATGGGATGCCCGCCCACGAAGTTCACGCTCGGGTCGATCGAGTCTTCGGCCCAGCGGATCACATCAGCCTTCGTGCTACAGACATCCGTGACGACTGCCCCATCCGCGAACTCGCGGCCGACCGTTTCAAAGATTTCCCGGGCAGCGAGGACGGGGACAGCGATGATCACAAGGTTGGAACCGGTGATTGCATCGCGGTAACTACCAACGTCCCTGTCGATGGCGCCGAGCTTCTTCGCCTCGCGGGCTCGCCCTCGATCGAGGTCCATACCGATGATTTCGAAAGGGCGATTCTTTTGCGCAGCCAGGACGAGTCCCATAGAAGTACCAATGAGGCCCGTTCCCAAGATGGCGACCCGGGGACGCTGACTGAGCGACTTCTTTATATCCGAGATCGGTATTGCGGCGGCTTCGCGAACGCCAGCCTGCTCGGCCATAGCTTAAGTCCTTCCGATTGGTCTGACTGGTCCCTAGGCGAGAGAGTCCGCCTTCTGGAGCAGGTCCAGCATAGCATCCCCCTTGGTCTTCGAATGGTGCAGGCGGGTCAGCTCGATGACCACCGGCGGGGCGTCTGCGAGGGAAAGCAACGCCGCACCGCGCTCCGAATGGTTGGCGCTCCTGGCAATGGCCCGTCTGATCTCAAACCGCGATCCATGGTCCCCGGCGAACCCATCCGACCGTGCCCATTGCGCCATTACATAGGCCACCCTGTCCGCTCGCCGCTGATTACCTTTACCAATGTCGTGAACTAATGCGGCGACTACGAGGTCCGGTTCGCGGTGCCCCTGTTCAAGCAGCCAGCGGGCAAGTGAGACGCTGTGGACCACATCTCGCGGGTGCTGACCCACAAACAATTCAAAGAGGGTGGGACTGAGCCACTCCTCAGCCAGCTCGAAATCTTCTGGCGTCGGACGACGTCCGGCCTGGAAGAATTGGTGAACCCTTTGCTGGATCATGTGATGACGTAGAGCACGGCCTCGGCGGCCGATGAGATGGCCATTCCAATAGGATTGAACGGCGTGATGAACCCGATGATTATCAGGCCCATCAGGAGCCCGGGACCCCAAGGTGCGAGAGCTGCCAGCTGATTGCCGAGCGGCGGCGGAAGGATGCCCAGCGCGATCTTGAAACCGTCTAGCGGATGGATGGGGATAAGGTTGAAGACCCCCAGGATGACGTTGATAAACACCACGAAGAAGAGTAGTAGCCCAATGATTTCTTCGCTGCTCGCGTTTCGGATGTCGTCGAGCGAAGCGATGCTGTCGATAACGCCAAGCCTGAATGGAAGAGCGGCAATCGCTGCAAATACAAGATTGGATAGCGGACCGGCAAGCGCAACGAGCGCGTTCCCCCGGCGGGCGCCACCCCGAAGGTTGTATGGATTGACGGGAGTAGGGCGCCCCCAGCCGAGGCCGACAACAAACAGAAGAATCGTACCCAGCGGATCGAGATGCCGTACCGGGTTAAGGGTGAGACGACCCTGACTCGCCGCAGTGTTGTCGCCGAGCTCATAGGCGGCCCAGGCATGGCTGAATTCGTGGAAAGCTATTCCGACCACCATTGACAGTCCGAATGCGGCCACGTAGGCCAGAAGAGCTTCAGGATTGTCTCTGAACTGCTCGATGAAGAAGAGCATCGCAGGGATGCTAGCACGGCCGCCCGTAGGGGAATCGAATCCGTACTCGGACTCGACCAGCGGGCCAAGACAGGACTTGTGGATCACACCGGAGGCAGCACCAAGCGCTCATTGAGCGATTGACACGATTTTCCGCCCGTACAGTAGGATGGCAATGGACGCCGTAGGCCGCGTCCCTTATGTGTACCAACTCAAACTCCAGCGACCCTCCTGAACGTAGCCGGCGGCCGGCGAACGCCCCAGGACCTGACCGATGAGCAGCGACCGCCTTGGTGTCGTGGTACTCGCTGCCGGAAAAGGCACCCGCATGCGGTCCAGGTTGCCGAAGCCTCTGCACACCGTTTGCGGAATTCCAATGGTCTCTCACATCACGGCGTCGGCACGGTCGCTCGACCCTGAGAAGATTGTCGTCGTGGTTGGCCATGGCCAAGAAGATGTGCGCGAGGAACTCGAGGGCGAGGGCCTCATAATCGTCGAGCAACCTGAGCAGCTCGGGACAGGTAACGCCGTTCAATGCACCAAAGAGGCCCTCGGCGGCTGTGACTGGGTCATGGTTCTCAATGGAGACACTCCTCTGATCACACCTCCGTTGCTCGCCGAGTTGAGAGCGGCGGGCAGAGACGGTCCGTTCGCGTTTGCGACCAGCGATGTTGCGAATCCGGGCAGCCTTGGACGAGTCCAGAGGGACGACAGCGGAGCTGTTAAGGCTATCGTCGAGGCAGCTGAGTTCGTCGGCACAAACGTTCCTGGTGAAATTAATGCCGGACAGTACGTCTTCCGTTCCGACTGGCTCTGGCCCCGGATCAACAGTATCCGGGCTGGAGCGAGCGGGGAAAGCTACCTCACCGACCTGATCGGAATTGCGTCCTCTGAGGGCAACCCCCCGGCCACCGTAAGGGCCAATCCAGACGAAATCCTGGGAGTGGACGACCGTAGCAAACTTGCCGAGGCCGAGGCAATCATGCGAAAGCGAATCCTCCGGAAGCACATGCTGGACGGCGTAACGCTGGCGGACCCCGCCACCACTTACATCGACGCTTCCGTGAAGCTAGCACCGGATGTGACCGTACTCCAGGGCTGCCGGCTCTCCGGCAGGACGTTCATCGCCGAGGGGGCGACGATCGGCCCGGATTCCTCCCTCGAAGATGCGAGGGTAGGCAACGGAACGGTTGTGAAGGCATCTTTTATCGAAGACTCGAGAGTTGGCTCGAAATGTGTCATCGGTCCCTTCGCTCATGTTCGGGGCGGAGCGGAGATTGGGGATGGTTGCGAGCTTGGAAATTATTCCGAAGTTAAGAATTCCGTGATCGGATCCGGGGTCAGGATGCATCACTTCAGCTATGTCGGAGACGCTGAGGTCGGGGAAGACACGAACATCGCTGCCGGAACTATCACCTGCAATTACGACGGCAAAGACAAGCACCGGACGATAATTGGCAAGAACGTTTTCATTGGAAGCGACACGATGCTGGTGGCCCCCATCACGGTTGGAGACGGGGCCGCGACTGCAGCCGGAGCGGTAGTTATTCACGACGTTCCGGCAGGAGAGAGAGTGGCAGGGGTTCCAGCGAAGCCGCTTCCCGTTCGCAAGGAGAAAAATGGACGTTGAGTTAACTGTCGTCATCACCGTGATCGTGTTCGCCGGACTGGCGTTGGCGGTTTCGAGCGCGGCGGGGACGGCATTCGAGCGAGCCAAATCAGCTCGGATACAGGCACTGGCCGAGGAGGGTGACGGGCGCGCAAAAGCGATCGCATCGAGGGTTGAACAGCCCGCGGATCTAATTGGCCCGCTTACGACCAGCAGAGTGTTCTGGACGACCCTCGTGATTGCGCTGATGGCCTACAT
Organism: Dehalococcoidia bacterium; assembly: GCA_036010925.1. Lineage (GTDB taxonomy): Bacteria > Chloroflexota > Dehalococcoidia > Tepidiformales > Tepidiformaceae > DASCML01. The sequence goes on from DASCML010000100.1 coordinate 5,325, forward strand.
CGGCACTCTAAAGTTCGATGAGCAAATTCTGGCCCTGGTCTTCGGCGCCATCGGCGGCGTTATAGTCGCCATGATCGAGATGACAGTCGGGCTCCTGGCGACCCGGGGGCCCGAGGCCTCGGCGCTGCGATTGGCCCGGACCGCCCAGGTGAATCACTGGCTCTTCCTCTTTCCATCACTCTTGTTTTCGCTGCCGGTCCGGGTACTGGCACGGTCGATTGAAGCCGTCACACCAGACCAGAACATCGATATCGTCTCGCTGGTCGAACGGGAGGAAGCGACCGGAGGGGTTGAAGAGCAGGAACGGCGCATGATCCGCGGTGTTTTCGACCTTGAGGACAAGACGGCGAGAGAAATCATGGTGCCAAGGCTGGACATGGTCGCCATGGGTGTGGACGAAACTCTCGACGGCATCGCCAAGATCATTTACGAGCGCGGCTACAGCCGTATCCCGATCTATCGGGAGAACATGGACGACATCGTTGGCGTCGTAACCGCAAAGGATGTGCTGCGGGCAATAACCGACGGAAACAAGAGAGAACTCGAAAGCATAGCCCGGCGCCCGTTCTTCGTCCCCGAATCGAAGCGTCTTGACGAGCTCCTCGCCGAGATGCGGGCCTCGAGAAACCACATCGGAATTGTGATCGACGAGTACGGGGGAACCGCTGGCCTGATTACCATCGAGGATCTGCTCGAAGAGATCGTTGGTGAGATCCGGGATGAGTTCGATTCACCTGAACCGGAAGTGATTCACATCACCGAAAGCGAGGTCATTCTGGACGCCAGCGCTCCCACGAGCCTTCTCCGCGACCTGTTCGATCGCGAAACGGAGTCGGAAGAATACGACACGATCGGGGGCTTCGTGATTCACGAACTCGGGAGGCTGCCCTCGGTAGGGGACGAGGTAACGAGCGCGGGGCTCAAATTGAAGGTGCTCTCGATGGCCGCGAGACGGATCAAGCGCCTCCGTGTAGAGCGCATCAAGGAGACGGAACTGGACCCGACGGGCTAGCCGGTGTCATTCACCATTTCGAGGTTCCTTTCGGCCTGACTAACGTTCGCGTGTGGAAGACTGCACCGAGGGTGGCCGATGGCTGGCGTTGAGGAGGGCCAGCCTCGAAAGCACCAACTTCTCCCGTTTGCTGCGTCACTTCGGATCGATCGAAGTGACCTGAAGCGCTCCGGCGGAAAAGCTTTGGAAAGCAGGCCTCACTGCCACTTACCTCGATGCGTTCGAGCGTGCCAGGAAGGCGAGCGATCCCATAGTCGAGCTCGAAACGATAGTATCCCATGGCGCTCCGGCACAAACATGGCTGGACCCGACTTTCCCGGTCGCGGTCGCGTTGGTCGAGACACGCCGAATGACGCCGTACGGCAGGCAGTCGGCAGAGACCTTTTGCAGGGCGGTGGGCGAAGCCGCATTGCGATCGTTAGTGGTCTGGCCCGAGGCCTCGACGCCGTGGCTCACCGCGCCGCCATCGAGGTGGGAGCCCTGACTGTCGGAGTTCTCGCCGGTGGCCTTGGTAAGATCTACCCACGAGAACACGAGGACCTTGCTGCCAGGATCGTGGAATCAGACTGCCTTGTGAGCGAATATCCGATCGGCATCCCAGCTCGACCCGGCTACTTTCCCCGGCGGAATCGGATTTTTTCGGGCCTGGCACAAGCCACTCTTGTCATCGAAGCCGGGCCGAGGAGTGGCACACTTCACACAGCGAATTGGGCCTTCGAGCAAGGACGGGACGTTGTTGCTGTGCCGGGCAGTATCTTTTCCGCCCAGAGTGACGGCTGCCACAGGTTGGTGCGCGACACAGTCGCAACCCTGGTGACATCGCCCGACGAGACCCTTCGGGAACTGAGGTCCCAATGACTGGGTCCCAGCTCTCGTTCGGGCCGGGCCAGGGTCGCACCACCCCCGCAGAGGACCTAACCCCGGAAGAGGAATCGATACTCGACGTCATCGGGCCATCCGCCGCCCATGTGGGCGAGTTAGCCAGGGAGATCGGGATCCCGGTAGCGCGCCTATATTCTGCCCTCGCCCTGCTCGAGTTGAAGGGAATTGTGACGCAGGTCGAGCCAATGCGATTCGCAACTTCGTTTATCAAAGGAACTTGACATTGGGTGGTTTTACTTCGGAGGGTGTTTAGCCGAGATATTGTTTGAGACACTCCCATCTCGTTAACTGAGATCCAACGGGAGACGACTCTCCAGAAAACTAAGGAATAACTGGTGACCCAAACCGCCACCAAGAAGAAGACCTCTCGCCGTAAGGCCCGGAGCGCGAGTTCCGCCAGCCGCGCTTCGACCGGCACGTCGAAACGCGCTCGTCCCGGCAAAGGCAAAGACCTGGTCATTGTCGAGTCGCCGGCGAAGGCTCGGACCGTGCAAGCGATGCTGGGCGACGACTACCGAGTCATCGCCTCGGTCGGCCACGTGCGTGATCTTCCCAACTTCGGGTACGGAGTCACGAGCATCGAGAACGGCGACTTCACACCGAAGTACGTGATCGTCAAAGACAAGCGGCGGGGCGTGGATAAGTCGAGCGTGGTGAAGAAAATCTCCGAAGCGGCGGCGGAAGCTGAGCGCGTCTATCTCTCGACCGACCCAGACCGCGAGGGAGAGGCGATCTCCTGGCACATCCGCGAGGCCGCGGGCATCCCCGAGGAGAAGACTTCCCGGGTTGTGTTCCACGAGATCACCCGACCAGCGATCGAGGAGGCGTTCAACACCCCGGGCGAGTTGAACATGAGCCTCGTCGACGCCCAGCAAACCCGGAGGGTTCTCGACAGGCTGATCGGATTTCCCTTGACGTGGTTCGTTCAGAAGAAGATCGCTCGGACTGCAACAGCCGGGCGCGTCCAGAGCGTGGCTTTGCGACTGGTAGTGGAACGAGAGCGAGAGATACAGCAGTTCAACCCCGTCGAGTACTGGACTCTCGAAGCCCAGCTCGAGCAGGGCGCCTCCACATTCGCGGCCAACCTC
>DASCML010000101.1:0-4082 GCA_036010925.1 Dehalococcoidia bacterium
CTGATAGCGTCCCGTCTTGGAATCGACGTCGATGACCTCCTCGCGGCCAACCGGACCATCACCAGTGACTGCACGAACCTGCACATTGGAGACGTGCTCCGGGTTCCGGCCTCGGCGATCGGCTCCTCGACGCCTGCCCCCCCCCCCAACTCTGGCTCTTCCGGCGCCGAGCACACAGTGAGCGAAGGCGACACTTGCGCAGGTATCGCTCAAAGCTTCGCCGTTCCCGTCGAGGCGCTGATCTCTCTCAACGGCATCGACTCCGAATGCCGGAACTTGCAAGTCGGGCAGGTCGTGACGATTCCGTGAGATCTGGGTGGTCATCACCAGAGGTGATACGTCTTCTGTGCAGCGGTCCATCACTCTGCTAGATTCTTCCGACATCGAGGAGGACTTGGCAATGCCGGAATCTTCGCTGCCGGTGGCTCACCTGTTCACTTTGAGAGCGAGCCTCGGAGCGCCCGACGTGATCGAGAATGGCCCCCAGGGCAGTCGCGTTATTGTCCCGGTTACGGGTGGTTCATTTGAGGGAGAGAGGCTGAGCGGCGAAGTCTTGCTGCCCGCCGGAGATTGGTTCACATCCCGTCCGGACGGCTCCGGAAAGCTGGATGTTCGGCTGACGCTGAAGACCAACGACGGGGCGGCGATCCTGATGTCCTACACAGGCGTGCTGAGAAACGATGGCAACGTTCGATACCTGAGAGCCGCGCCTCTGTTCGAGACAGGAGACGAACGCTATTCCTGGCTCAACTCAATACAGGCAGTCTCGGTCGGGTTCGACCCGGAGCCTGGTGTGATTCGGTACGAGATCTATGAACTCCTCTAGCACTGCTGCACCTGTACAGCCTCTGAGCGATGTCACGGTCCTAGACCTTACGCACCACATTGTCGGACCTTACGCGACCAAGCTCTTCGGCGACTTCGGAGCAGACGTCATCAAGGTGGAGAAACCCGACGGTGATATTGCTCGCAGCCTGGGGCCATTCAAAGACGACGAGGCACATCCCGAGTCAAGTGGCCTTTTCTTCTATCTCAACACCAACAAGCGCTCACTCGTCCTCGATCTCAAGTCCGAGGCAGGTCTCAGCGCGCTCCGGCAGCTCGCGACGGGAGCAGACATCGTCGTAGAGAGCTTCTCGCCGGAAACACTAGACCGGCTTGGCTGTGGATGGGAGTTCTTCCAGTCGGTCAATCCGGGCCTTCCTCTCGTCTCAATTTCCAACTTTGGGCAGGACGGTCCATACCGGCATTATCGCGTCAGCGACCTAGTGCTCTATGCATTCGCCGGCGAGATGTACTCGATGGGCGAAACGGACCGTGAGCCGACCAAGATGGCAGGCACAGCAGCTCTGTTCGAGTCTGGGGCTTCTGCGGCAGTCGCGACCTTCGCTGCCCTCTGGGCGTCGAAGCGCCACGGGATCGCTCAGCACGTCGACGTCTCGCTGGCTGAGACCCACCTAGGAGGAGTCGACCGGCGCCACGCGACGGCCATCGGGTTTGAGTTTTCCGGACGCCGAACGATGCGCGCGTCCGGGGCGATCAGAGGCATGCCGAGCGGCATCTATCCGTGCGCCGACGGTTACGTGGACTTCACGAACGCCCAGCTTCATCCGGATCGGGTAGCCGACATGCTCGGCCACCCTGATTGGCTGATGAACGACTCGCGCTTCACGGACGTGCTGCAGCGTATGAATCCGAACACGGTGGGGGACTTTGACACTCACTTCCTTGAGTGGTGCCTAGCCCAAACAAAGCGCGAAATATGGTCTGAGGCAAGGAGGGCTCGAGTGATGTGTGGCCCTCTCTTCACCATGGAGGATCTCTTTAACGATGACCATTTCCGCGACCGGGGGTTCTGGGAGGAAGCGGAGCACCAGGCACTGGGGCGAGTCACTCTGCCCGGACGTCCTTTCCTGATGTCGGAAGGAGGCTGGGCTCTTAAGCGGACTGCACCCCTGCTGGGGGAGCATTCTACAGAACTGCTCGCTGAATTCGGTGTCAACCAGGAAACGACGCGAGAAATCCTTGAAGGACGCACCCGATGAACTCGAAACCACTCGAAGGGTTTCGAGTAGTGGACCTCTGCGTGGTCTGGGCCGGCCCGTTTGCAACACTGCAGCTGGCAGACCTTGGGGCCGAGGTTATCAAGGCGGAAAATCCGCACGTCTGGCAGCCGATGACGAGAGGCGGGGCTGCCAGACCCCCGGCGCCCTTGTTGGCTGCGCAGCCTGCCTGGGCTGGAGGCTATCCGGACAGTGACCCGGGAGACCGGCCTTGGGATTACAGCCCGACCTTCGTGTCGCTCTTTCGAAATAAGAAGAGCTTCACTGTCGACCTCAGAAAGCCGGAAGGGATGGATGTGCTTGGGCGCCTTGTGGCGGTTTCGGATGTGGTCTACGAGAACAATGCCACTGGGACTTTGGAGAAGCTCGGCATTACATACGAGTGGCTCCGCAGGACCAATCCCACGATTATCTACGTCCGGGTACCCGCCTACGGGAGTACCGGCCCGTACTTCGATGCCCGGGCCCTCGGAGTACATCTCGAAGGTGTCATGGGCCATTCGCTGCTGCGCGGCTACGAGGATGCTGACCCCTCATCAAACACATCGATTTTCTCCGGCGACTACATGGCCGGCTGCCAGGGCGCGTTTGCTGTGATGGCAGCCCTATGGCACAGGGAAAAGACGGGCGAGGGACAGCTGATCGAAATCGGGCAGGCGGAAAACGCATCGGCGATGTTTACGCAGGCGATAATGGACTACAGCCTGAATGGCCGGGTCCAGACTACAATCGGGAATCGTGACCTTGACGGGCGGCACCCATCCGGGGTCTATCCATGTCTCTCAGCCGGGACCGCAGAAGAGTGCCTAGACCGCTGGATCGCTATCTCAGTCGAAACGGATGCCCAGTGGGAATCGTTGGTAGCGATCATGGGGTCGCCGGACTGGGCTCAGGATCCGAGGTTCGGAACCAACGGGGGGCGTCTCGCAGCCCACAAGGAGTTGGATCAGCTGATAGCCAGCTTTACGCGGGACAAGGACGATTACGAGCTGATGCATGCCTTCCAGGCTGCCGGTGTTGCCGCAGCGCCTGTGCTCGAGGTTTCTCGCAGCTTTGACGACCCCCAATTCAAGGCGCGAGGCTTCTACAGACCGCTCACACAACCAAGCTCCGGGACCTACCAGTACTCGGGGCCGATGTGGAATCTTCCAGAAACACCTGTTGAGTTCACACAAGCACCGGCGATGTTCGGAGAGCACAACGATTATGTCTATTCCGAAGTGCTTGGGATGTCATCAAGCGAAATCGCGACACTCAAGGCTGCCGGACACATCGCCACTGTCTTCGACGAAGACATTCCCTGAATCGCAACGGCCGGAGCCTGTCTTCCGTTTCTGGCAAAGCGTACACTCAGAAGGTGGCCTGCCGACCGCGGGCCCCTATTCTCAGCACTAACAAGGGGCGCGCAACGTGGAAGAAGTCGTTGTAACAAGTGGAGTACGTACAGCAATCGGCCGATTCCAGGGCTCGCTCTCGAGCGTTTCCGCGTCCGATCTTGGTGCAACGGTGATCAAGGAGGCTGTCTCCCGCTCAAATCTGGAGCCGGAGCAGGTGGAATCAGTCGTGATGGGCATATGTGGTCAGATCGCTGAGGACACATATCTGTCGCGCTTCTCAGCGATCAAGGCAGGCCTGCCGGTCACCTCTCCTGCGATGAACATCAATCGGTTGTGCGGAAGTGGGCTCGAGGCCATAAACACAGCAGCCAGATACATCCAGACCGGCGACGCAGACATAATGATCGCCGGCGGTGCCGAGAACATGACCCGCCTGCCGTATCTCCTCCGCGAGGGACGCGGCGGCTATCGGATGGGTGATGCCGCTATCGAAGACAGCATGGTCAAGATCCTCAGCGACCCGTTCAGTAACCAGCACATGGGACTGACCGCGGAAAAGTTGGCTGAGACTTACGAAGTTACTCGGCAAGCCCAGGACACCTTTGCTGCCGAGAGTCAGCGGCGGACCCTTGATGCCATTAAACTTGGGCGCTTCAAAGACCAGATCATCCCCCTAACTGTG
>DASCML010000102.1:0-6573 GCA_036010925.1 Dehalococcoidia bacterium
CTCTTGAAGCTCCCGCGATAGAAGCGCCAGCCGAGGCCTGCTTGCACGACCCCGGCGAGGGTCATCGCGGTCCAGCCCGTGGCTGCTCTGCTTCCAGCGACTGCGTGAACATCTGCGATGTCCATGGCCATCGAAACTACGATGGCGGGGACTGCGAAGGCGGACCCGATGACAAGCAGGACCACAGACTGTCGCGCGGTGCGTTCGTGCTCCTCCGTCAAGTCGAGTTCAGGCGTAGCTTCCTCGGCGTCGTACCCGGCCTTTGACACCGCGGCCGCGAGGGCCTCGAGTTCAACCGGCGCCGCCAAAGTGACCCGAGCCGTCTCCGACGCCAGGTTGACGCTTGCTGCCTCGACTCCTTCGACACGACTCAGCACTCGCTCGACTCGACGAACGCACGATGCGCAGGTCATTCCCCGCACGGCCAAGGTGATGGATTCGGCGTTTGCCATTCCTGCGGTCCTGCCGCCGGCTGAACTAAACCGAGGTCGCGCTCAGGCGGTGACTGATGCTTCGTATCCTTCCTCGACGATCGCGTCGATGAGCTTCTGGCTTTCGACCGCATCACCGGATACCTTCGCCGCGTTGTCCTCGAGGCTGACCATCGCATCCTGGACGCCTTCAACGCCCTTGAGAGCCTCGGTAACGGCGTTCACGCAGTGATCACACGTCATGCCGGTGACTTTTAGTTCGATTACCCGGGCCATCGGTTGTCTCCTTATCCGCGAAATTGGAGGATCTAAGCCGGTCCCTGAACTTTATACAGCCGCATTAGCTCTGAGACAGCACGATCCTGCTCGCCACCTGTCATTTGCTCGACTACGTGAGTGCGCAAATGGCCCTCGATCACCAGGGTGTCGAGGCTGCGCAGGGCGCGCTGTATTGATAGTGAAAGATCCAGGACATCCATGCAGTACTTGTCGTCTTCGATCTGCCGCTCGAGGGCCTGGACCTGCCCCGAGATTATCTTAAGGCGGCGAAGGGCCTGGAGACGCCGATCGGGTGTCATGGATATAGGGTACCCCCCTATCCTAATAAAGCAAGAGGGCGCGGGCATTCGAGCCGGTCTCTCCAGTCGAGAAGGGGCGTATCGCTTAGCTCGTAGAAAGCGGGCCCACGAAGGTCTTGAAACCCAGGGGAGGTTCTGTTACAGGGACCGGGGGACTTTCTGGATCCGCACCCGGCTCAACGGCCACGAATTCCTTGGCTACCCAGCCGACCCCACTGCGGGTGGCAACTTGCAGCCAGGTGTAGCCGTCGGCGTCGGCTATCGGTCCCAGCGCGACGATTTCCGAACCGTCAGCAAGGCAGTCCACGATGTTGGTGCGGCCTCCGACCGTGGTCGGTGTGCTTCTGAGGTTGAGGCAGTCTCCGTCCGCATCCACCCTCGCTGAATCTCCGTCTGGCAACGGAAATGGGGTCGGAGAAGGCGGAGGCTCGAGGCCCGGGTCCAGAGGAAACCGGTACACGTGGAACGAAATCCAAGAGTACCGATCGGCCGATGCGGCCGGGTCGTATGGACTCCGGGTCCTGACAATTCCATCCCACTGCGAGTTCGAATCAATGACCGTGAAAGTGCCCGGGCCATCGACGCTCACGATGATTGCCGTGTGCAGTCCGAAGTAATCGACGCCGGGCCCGGCGTTTAGATCGTCCGCCAGCTGAATGACGTCACCAGGTGCGGCCTCTGCTATTGGCACCTCGTATGCGCCTGCTTCGAAGAAGCCGTCCCGGTATCCGAAGCCCATTGTTCGACCAGTGGCATCACGTACCACCTCCTGAACCCATATCCAACACTGTCCCTGATAGGATCCGAGATCTCTCCAGGCGCGCTGTACTATAGGGTGCTCTGGGACGTCCAAACCATTGGCCGTCGACGGTTCGCGCAGTGTAGTTGCGCCAACTGTGGCTGCGGCAAGCAGAAGCACCACGAAGACGGTAAGTGCGGGTCGAGGCGGGGACTTCGGCATCATCACTAAACCTTATGTCAGCCTGACAACCTCGCCACACCGTATCGGCAAAACGGGGGCCAAACAACAGGAGATTCCCTTAGATTCGAACGGCATCCCGGCAGTTTGCCGAAAACTCGCAGCTGGCTCGAAACCCGCTACGCCGAGTGCGTCACTAGATCAGCGCTGATAGGCTGGGACGGCACCTTTCGCCGGAGATGCGCGTGACATTCGAGCTGTACTCGACACTCGGGGATTCCAAACGACCGTTTGAAACGCTGGAGACTGGGGTAGCACGAATCTACGTCTGCGGAATAACCCCCTACGACGTCACCCATCTTGGCCACGCTTTCCTCTTCATCCAGTTCGACGCTCTTCGCAGGTATCTCACGCAGCTCGGCTATCGGGTGATCTACGTTCAGAACGTTACCGACATCGATGACGACATGATCCGTGTCTCGAAAAGCCAAGGTGGGCGGTCGATATCTGAAATCCGCGATGAAAACGACGGCATTTTCCGGTCAGATATGGATCGCCTTAACGTGCTTTATCCGACCGAGTACCCCTACGCCACGGAGCACATTCCCCAAATTGTTGAGACGACGAAGAAACTGGTCGAGCAGGGTCATGCCTACGTTGTCGAAGGAGATGTATTTTTCGAGGTGTCCACGTTCCCGCGCTACGGTGTGTTGAACGGGGTGACTCTCGACGAACTCGGCAAGCGGGAAAACCCCGAATCGAAGCGCGTCCATAAAAAGCGGGCCCATCTGGATTTTCTCCTGTGGCAGCTCACCGAGCCCGGTGAGCCAAGCTGGGACAGCCCATGGGGTCCCGGACGCCCTGGCTGGAGCATCGAGTGTACCGCCATGTCCGTCACTCACTTGGGGACACAAATCGACATTCACGGTGGTGGGAGAGACCTCTGCTACCCGCATCACGAGAATGAAATTGCCCAGGCCGAGTGTGCCAGCGGAGATATCCCTTTCTGCGGCTACTGGCTCCACTGCGGGATGCTCAAGTTGGACGGCACGAAGATGAGTAAGTCGCTTGGGAATCTGGTGCTTGCCAGGGACCTCATGGAGACCTTCGAACCGGACCATCTCCGGCTCTACTTATTGAGCAACCACTACCGCAGCGACCCCGATTTCTACCGGGGCAGTCTCGAGGCCCTCACGGAGCGATTTGGTCGACTCAAGAGCGCCGTCGAACGCGCGAGTGGGGACTCTCGTCCGCTCCAACCTGTGATTGGAGAACGCCTGGACGACGACTTCGACACTCCCGGAGCGTTCGATCTAGCAGACGTCTCAGCCCGCAGGGTTCTGGATGGATCGGCCGAGGAAGGCGAGGCGGAGGCATTGAGGGCGGCACTGGCGGCGCTGGGGTTTGCGTTCGCCGGCGCGAAAGGGCCGGCAGCCCCGGATTGATCGAAGGACTCCGCGGACTCTAGAGATCGGGCGGGTCCGGCCGATGGATGCTGATTCCCAGCTCGAGCTCTTCGATCACGGCCTCCGCCAGGGGCGCGACCTCGTCGGGGGGCATGGCCCCCATCCAGGCATCGTGCGAAATAGATGCGACTTCCTTGGCGCCCAGATCCTTCTCTGCCTCAGCGATTTCCTGGCCGACGGCCGCCTGGCGCTGAATCAGTCGTTCTCGCAAGATCGCACCGACCTTGGTGCGGGCCGCCTCCCTGGCCTGCGCGCTGTTCAAAGGCGGGATTCGAAGCTGGTTGACCCAGTCCTTTTGCCCCTCGACCGGATCTTCCGTTTCCGTCTCATCAGTTTCGACCTCTCGAAGCCAGCGGAGAAACACCTCCCTGTTGATCGACTCTGTGAACAGGTCGGGCGGAAACGACTGCATTCGGGGGCGAAGCGAGTCATTCTGCAGGAGGATTGCGAGAAGGGTTTCTTCCTCCGTCGGCACCCGCTTGGGATCCGGGTCCTTCGACGGCCGTGAGTAAGGTTGACCTCGCACCTTCAACGTCTCTTGGACTGCGCCTTCCCGCACTCCCATTTGACGGGCTACACGTTGGACGTAGAGAGCACGTTCCACCGGGTCGCGAACTGCAAGGAGGACCGGGCGAACTCGGTCGATCAGTCGTCGCCTTTCACCGAGCGAATCCAGGGGCTCGTCCTTCAGCAGACGGTCAATCGCGAAGGCGGCAAAAGAAGGGGCCTGGCTCGTTGCTGTCTTCCACGCCTCCGGGTCGGAGCGCGCCAGGTCATCGGGATCCTGCCCTGCGGGCAACCCGGCGACGCAGAGTTCGAGATCCGTACCGGACGTCATTGTGTGCACCGAACGTGCCGATCGGGCCATCGCCTCGGGAGAGGCAAGGCTGAGGAACAGGTCACCGGCGCGCTCAGCGGCCGCGAGGCCAGCGGCATCGGGATCCAGCGCCAGAACGGCGCGCCTGGCCAATCTTCGAATACTGCCGACGTGCTGCTCCGTGAGCGAGGTTCCCATCGTGGCGACGACGTTGCGGAACCCGGCCTGCCAGGGCCCGATCACGTCCATGTAGCCCTCGACGATGATTACTGTCCCCGACTCCCGTATGGCCGGTTCGGCATGTTCAAGCGCAAATAGAGTGCGTCCTTTGTCGAACAGCTCAGTTTGGGGTGAGTTGAGGTATTTGGGCTCCTCGTCGTGTAACGACCTGCCGGCGAGACCAACGAAGACACCTCGCTCGTCTGTGATTGGAATTATCACACGTCCCCGGAATCGGTCGTACGCTTCTCTTCCGCCCTCGCCGCTCGGCTCGACCAAGAGACCGGCCGCGATCATGTCCGAGTTATCGAAGCCGCGACCGCCGAGATGATCTCTCAGCTGCCGCCAGTCGTCGGGTGCCCAGCCGAGTTTCCACTCAGCGATGGTGTCATCCGACAGGCCACGCTTCGTAGCCAGGTATTCGCGTGCCGCTGCGCCGTCCTGGTCGCGAAGCACACCCTGATAGAAGTCCACGGCTGCTGAAACCATCCGAGACAGGGATTCCCTTCGAGAGCGGCGCCCGGGATCTTCTCGGGTCAGCGGGACATCGGCTTCCTGGGCCAGCTGCTTGAGCGCAGAGGGGAAGTCCAGTGACTGCTGCCGCTGTACGAAACTGAAGATGTCGCCACCTTCGCCGCAAGACCCGAAGCAACGCCAGTTCGCCTTCTCCGGAAACACGTAGAAGGATGCTGTGCGTTCGTTGTGGAACGGACAGCGGCCCTTGTAATTGTGGCCTGACCGCGTCAACTCGACGCTGCGTCCGACATACTCGAGCAAGTTCAGTCTGCGCTTGATTTCGGCGACTGCATCCACGTCGTTTATCCTACGGCGTTTACGCCTGAACTCCTACGGCAACTCGATGTCATCGACCGATGTGGCCACGAGGTCATCTACTAGGATTTCAATCAGAGCCGTTCCGGGGCCCGGATTGGTGATGGTGAACTCCTGCGATTCGCCGCTTCCCAGTGAAGTCTCCCTCACCTCGGCGGCGAACTGCTGGCCCACAGTGACGCGGACGGAGACGGTCGACTCGGGTAGAGGACCGCCCCTGTTTATAACCGTCACGCGCACGAATTCGCTGTCTACTGCGACGCCCGTTATCGTCAGCTCGGGAACGATTTCCGGGGGAACGAGGCCCTGGAACTGAACCCGGTTGTTGTCTTCATTGGCTTCGGGGATGGCATTCTGAGGGTCAACGGTAACTTCCACGGTCGTCGGTTCTGTGATCGCAGTGCTTAGTGGCAGCGCCACCATCTCTGTCCCGTTCGCCGGTATGTCGACGCTGAACACCAGTTCGATGGTACCGCTGGACAGCCCGCTGACGCTCACAACCAGGGCCCCGGCGAAAGCGTTTGGACTGATGTTTGCGATGGTGACCTGGATAACTTCACCGCCATCGAAGAGAGAGGCGTTCGCGGGAATAAAGTCCGGAGCACTGGGTGATAAGGTGGGCGTCGCCGTAAGCGTGGGCGTGACGCTTCCCGTCGGGCTCGGCTCGGGCGTGCTGGTGGCAGGCAGCGGTGTCGGAGTAGGTTCGCTTACCGGCACAAGAGCCAGTGAATCCAGCTCCTCGATCGCCGCCTGTCTCACCCAGACGCCCGTGCCCCGGTCGAGGAGCAGCCACTCTAAGTCTCGCGTCTTTCCCAGTATGTCCACTTCGTCACCGGGTTGGAGCCGACCTGCCGCTGCGAACTGGTCACCTGGGCCCGCTCTCAGAGTCACTAGGGCAATCGCGCGTCCTTTTACGGCCTCCTGGACGTCCATCACCCTCTTGTACGCGACCACTCCAACCGAAGCCGAGTCCCGGAACGCCCCGGACTCTGTTACGACTCGAACGAAGAAAGAGTACTCGCCGACGTCCTCGAAACGGATCTTGAGCGTGGACGAGTAGACACCTTGCGGGGACGGCTCCGACACGCTGACTGTATCCGCAAGCACGGGGTCGCCCTCGACTTCGCGATACAGCTCGAAGCGCACCAGGTCTTCAGTTGCACTCCCGCGGACGAGCACTTCGACATCGCTACCGATTTCAACGCGGTCTCCTTGGACGGGGGCATCCACTTTGAGTTCAATATCGGGCTTCTGGTCGACCGACACCGGGTCGGTCTCATCTCCGTCGCCTCGAGTGAGGACGATCAGCAGG
>DASCML010000103.1:0-4843 GCA_036010925.1 Dehalococcoidia bacterium
CTACGGATTGTTGCGGACCTAGCCGCCGGGTATATGCCCGAAACGCCCGTCGGGCGCGGCGAGGCCGTCCGGATCATGACCGGAGCGGTAATACCGCCGGGGGCTAACTCCGTTGTGCCCTTTGAGGAGACGGACGAGCCGCTCCGGAACGTCGGCGAAACGCCCACGAAAGGCGAGACGGTCAAGGTCTTCAAGGCAGCCCGAGAGGGGGCCAACGTGCGTGCGAGGGCCGAGGACGTGAAGTCGGGAGACACAGTGGTCCCGGCCGGCCGCATCGTGCGCCCCTCGGAGATTGGCGTCCTGGCAAGCATTGGCCTCATGAATGTATCCGTACACCGCCGGCCGGTGGTGGCGATTCTCTCGACGGGCGACGAGATCACGGAACCGGGACAGTTGCTCGCCCCCGGCCACATCTACGACTCGAATGCTCACGGCATTGCTGCTCTCGTGAGAAAGTGCGGGGGAGTCCCAAAGATGTTGGGGATCGCGCGGGACACGGTCGAAGACTTGACGGATCGCATTCAGGCAGGCTTCAACGCAGACTTTATCGTCACCAGTGCGGGCGTCTCGCGAGGAGATTTCGACGTCGTCAAGGACGTGCTTGCCAGAGAGGGCGCAATCGATTTCTGGACTGTGAAGATGAAGCCTGGCAAGCCCCTTGCCTTCGGCGCGTTCAATACATCATCTGGAAGGAAGGTCCCTCACCTCGGGCTCCCAGGGAACCCAGTCAGTTCAATGGTCTCTTTCGAACTCTTCGGCCGGCCGGCGATCTTCAAGATGCTTGGCAGGAGTGATTGGGAAAGACCCATCGTTCAGGCTGTGACACAGGACACCATCATCAATACGGACGGCCGACGTTTCTTTGCCAGGTGCATCGTGCGTCCGAGCCCGGATGGCGGATATGTGGCCGATCTAACAGGCCCTCAAGGAAGCGGGATCCTCACCAGCATGAGCGCCGCGAATGCGCTCACGATCATCCCAGAGGAACTTCCGCGGGCTGAACCGGGCGACACGATCGACGTCATGATGATCGACTGGGATCACTCACCCTAGCCGGACTCGGGCTCCCTCACCCGGAACTGCCCGCGCCCACCAGCGACCCATCGCTCAACTCGATGAATCGGTCAGCCAAGGAGGCCATGGCGTCGTCGTGGGTAACCATGATGCCAAGTTTGTCCCGCGATCTCACTTCAAAGGCGAGTAATTCGACCACCTGGCGGCCCCTTGCCGAATCGAGCGAGGCTGTGGGCTCGTCAACAAGAATAAGAGCGGGATCGTTCATGAGTGAGCGCCCGATCGCAACACGTTGACGCTCACCGCCGCTGAGCTCCGTCGCTAGGGCCCCGGTCCTATTCGAAATCCCAAGCTCTTCGAGGATTAGATCTGCGCGCCTGCCGGCGGCCCTGCGGTCGCCACCACCAATTGCGGCCACGACAGTCATGTTCTCCCGGGCGGTCAAGAAGGGCAAAAGATTGTTCGCCTGGAAGACGTAGCCAACCGATTCCCGGCGATACCGCGCCCGTTCGCGGGCGCCAAGCTTTGCTACGTCCCTGCCCTCGATCATAACGCTCCCGGAGGTTGGCGTGAGGAGCCCGCCGATCATGGCGAGAAGCGTCGTCTTTCCCGAACCGCTCGGCCCAACGATGGCAATGAATTCGCCGCGGCGAGCCGTGACGTCCACGTCTCGAACGGCCGCCACAGCAGTCTCCCCACTTCCGTAAGTCTTGCTAAGCCCAGAGGCCGACAGCAACAGAGTCTCGTTCACTGCTGCTGTCCGAGCGCGATTATAGGATCGACCTTGAGGACCTGGCGACCGGAAATCAGCGTCGCAAGCAGGCCCACCACGAACAGCCCGGCCACAGTCAAAACGTACGTTTGAGTAGTGAACGCTATGGGCACCCCATCGGGAAGCTGTCGAAGTGCTAGAGCGGTGGCCCAAGCGAGGAGTACAGAAACCGCGACCGCAACCGAAGTGACGAACAGCACCTGTATGACCAGCTGCCTGAAGACGAACATTGAGCTGGCCCCCACCGCTTTGAGGATCCCTATCTGAGTGACCTTCTGGAGCGTAATCACGTAGAAGAAGACTGCGATCACAAGTCCACCGATCACGAACCCGAACACGCGTAAGGCCTGCACGGTTGACTGCTGCCCTTGCACGCCCTCGATATTGTTGAAGGCGGTCCCTTTGCCGACGATTTTGTAGCCCGGGCCCTCGCCAGGCACAAGGTCCCCACCCTTCACCAGTACGATACTGGCGGCCGGCTGCCCGTCGCCGGATTCGCCGTACCTCAGCCGTTGCCAGGTGCTCAGCAAGACGTACACCGCGGGTTGGAAGAAAAATGCCCCCTCATCGATCTCGCCGACAATCACGAATTCCTCTGTCACCAGCCTCACCGTGACAGACACAGTGTCGCCGACCTCGAGGTCGGCGACAGCGAGAAAGCGGCTATCGGCCAACAAGGCCCGTTCGTCGTCCGCTGCAAGTATCCGTCCCTTCACGAGGTCCGGCTCGCCGATAGTTCCTGGAACGAAACCCAAGAAGGCAGCTGATTTCACGACCCCGCTCGTGCGCCGATAGTTGGCCGCTACATATCCAAGCGGCGCTGTACGGTCTCCGCCATCTGCGTCAGCAATTGCGGTGACGGCCTCTGAACTCAGCTCGGAGCGAATCACGCTGAGTCCAGCGTTGTCCGAATAGGCAATGCCATCCGCGTTGAAGTTTCGCAGCACACTCCCCGCCTGGATATTCAATCCAACTCCAAGACCATTGATCATCAGGACGAGGTACGACACCAGGGTCACTACGAGGGCAATCAGCCCAAACTGCAGCTTTCTGCGACGCAGTTCCAGCAGACCGATCATCTCAGCTTTGAACCTCTACCATGTCGGGGGGTTACCAATCCGGTTGTGTTCTCCAAACCATGGTGAATGATGACAGCGGTATGAGCGGCCCGTTCGAAAGATTCCGGAGCCGGCAGGGGCGCACAGGGCCACTGCGCGCCAGCCGTATCCACGCGGTAAGCGGCGGTGGCTCACTCTGGATGGGCGGAGTTAATTCAGTTTCAGGCTCGCCAATCGATCCCAAGCAGCTTGACGGAGCGCACGTGATCGACTGCGCGGGTGAACTACCCGACGCATTCCGGCATTCGGCAGCGCTGTGGTCACAGTGCTATTTCGCGGACGTAAGAAGCTCTCCCGCTCAGTTCGCGAGAATCAAGCAGCTGGCCTCGATCGCCGCCCGGGACCTCGAGCATGGGGACGTTCTTGTCTTCTGCCGCTTCGGCAACAACAGGAGCGGACTGGTAGCCGGCTTGACGCTTCGCGAGCTCGGGTTCAGCGGCCAGGAGGCGATTGTCGCGATCAGATCGAAGCGACCGGGCGCGCTGGCCAACCTGGACTTCCTGGATCTTGTGGCTACCTACCGGCCCTCAGTAGTCGACGAGGAAAGACCTTCGGAGGAACCGGACAGCGCGGGAGAATAGTCCGAGCGAAGAGCTCCGCCCGGCGGGTCCTTAGATGAAGCAGGGCGGGCCAGGAGAATGACCGCGGCGGCGACCACATCGATAGCGGCGAGGATCGTGAAAGGAGCCGTATATCCCCCTGACCGGTCGTGCAAGTAGCCAACGGCGATTGGTCCCACTCCACTTCCCGCCTGGCCGGCCAGCGAAACAAGCCCAAAGATCATTCCGAACGACACCATTCCGAAGATCTCGCCGACGAGAAGCGACTGCATCATGTAGATGTTCCCGATCGTGAACCCGAAGGCGAAGGTCACGAGCCAGGTTACCGCGACACTATCCACGTGAGCTACGACAGTGATGCAGCTTGCCTGAAGAAGAAACAAGCAGGCTGCAATCAGCCGCTTGTCCGCCCGGTCCGCGAACAGCCCAACCACCAGCCGAGCGACAGTGCTGCCGAAAGCGGTAAGACTGATGGTTAGCGACGCCGCGCTGCGCGAGCCGAGCCTATCCTCCAAGAAGCTCACCTGATGAATGACGTAGCCGGTCTGCGACACGAGGGCAAGGAGAAATGCAGTCAGAATGGCCCAGAAAGCGACGGTGTGAACAGCTTCAATTCGAGTCCACGAGCGAGCCTGAGCGGCCCTAAAACGGTCGCTGTCTGTGTACCCTGGCGAATCTTGCGAGTCACCGTCGGGGGTAAGGCCCACAGCAGCGGGGTCGGGAGCTAGGATGAGGAAGATCACAGGCATGCTGACGAGCAGAACGATTACTCCGAGTATCGGCGTGGCCAGCTCAAGACCACCGGAGTCTATGAGCCTGCTGGCGGTCGGAGCGAGAATGATCCCGCCCATCGAGACACCGGTCGCGGCGAAGCTCGTCGCGAGCGCTCGGCGCCTGATGAACCAGCGAGTAATTATCGCGTTTGTCGCAACCGACGTGGACATCCCGAAGGCGACGGCGAAGACGAAGTACGCCAGGTACAGCTGCCAGAGTTCGTTTACCAGTCCGATGCTCGCAGCGCTGGCAGCATTCAAGAGCATCCCGACGAAGATAAGTACGCCCGGGCCATGTCGGTCGATATAGGGGCCGCTGAGGGCGCCGGTGATACCCGAAATTCCGAAATAGATGGCCGGTGCCCACGAGACCTGGGCAGTGGTCCACCCGTGCTCCTCGCGCAGCGGGCTAAGGAAGACTGGGAGACCGTAGTAACCGATTCCGACACCCACGAACATCAGGCACGCGCAGGCAAACGTCACGTACCACCCATAGAAAAGGCGGTCCGGCAGCACGTGAAAGGCGGGAGGTACTGAAGGAAGAACGCGGGCCATCCCGGGGAGTCTAGTGCATGGGTGGCAGCGAACGGACAGCTGGCCGGAAAG
>DASCML010000104.1:0-11400 GCA_036010925.1 Dehalococcoidia bacterium
CTGGGAGTCGAAGTGCGGCTACCTGGGCGACTTCTGGGGTTTCGAATTCGACATCACTCGCTGGGATCGTTTCTACGACCGGGCGGCCGAGCCGGAGCGAATCGTCCTTCAACCCCGCGTCAAGGAGCTCCTCCTAAACAAGATTCCCATGGACTCGCGCGTCGGCCTTTACCATGGTGACTTCCAGTGGCAGAACCTGATGTACGCGCCGAGTGGGAAGCTGCTCGCCGTTATCGACTGGGAGCTTTGCGGCATCGGTGCAACGTTGAACGACGTCGGCTGGATTTGCGCCTTTAACGACCCGACCGGCTGGGCCCCAAACCGTCCGACCGGGCAAATGCCGGAAGGGGACGAGCTCGAACAGCTGTACATCGAAGCGTGGGGAGCGAACCCCGGCAACATCTCCTGGTTCAAGGCACTCGCCGTGTACAAGTTCGCGATCATCTCTGGCTTCAACCTGATGTTGCATCGGCGCGGGAAGAGGCCGGACCCGCAGTGGGAAGAGACCTCACTCAGCATGACTCCGAACATGGAGTATGCGCTCCAGATGCTCGGCGGTTAGGAGTCGTCTCGCGCGAAAGACGCAGACTAGATTGGAGGAGATCGCCTGCGGCGACTGTCAATTCATACCTCTCATCGGCCCCGAAGGATTCGGGGCGAGGTCGGACTGACTCTTAGACTCGTGGTACGAGCAGGGCTGCGGCCAGCGTAATGATTGGTGCGGGGAGCAAATGCAGCGGAAACTCCCAAGAAGCGAGAGGAACCCTCCGCGAACATCTCTCGATCTGCGTTTCGAATTGGAACTAAAGGGTCGGGGGCTCGCGACCGATCTTCTGAAGAATCTTGAGCCAGCACACTACCCTCCTCGAACCGGGCCGAAGATAGGCCCGCTCTGAGCCCCAGCGTGCTAGATTGCGCCTCATCTTCGCCGCCACCGGCCACGGAGGATACACCCTGGGTCCCATCGCCGATCTGAAGGTGCTCGACCTCACCCACTACGTCGCCGGGCCTTATGCGACGAAGCTACTGGCCGACTTTGGAGCCGACGTCGTGAAGGCGGAGAGGCCGGATGGAGATCCGGCTCGTCAGCTAGGGCCATTCGGGGGGGACGAACCAGACCCAGAGAAGAGCGGGACGTTCTTCTACCTCAACACAAACAAGCGTTCGCTGGTCGTCGACCTCGCACAACCGGCAGCCGTGGCTGTCATGGAGCGCCTTACCGAGTGGGCCGACCTTGTCGTCGAGAGCTTCGCACCCGGAACGCTCAACCGGCTCGGCTTTGGCTGGGACTGGTTACACGCGCGCTGCCCGGACCTTTCGCTCGTCTCTGTATCGAACTTCGGCCAAGACGGCCCCTATCGCGATTACCGAGGGACGGACCTAACGCTCTTTGCCTTCGGTGGGGAGATGTACACGATGGGGATCGCGGAGCGGGAGCCCGTGAAGATGTTCGGGACGGCCGCGCTAATCCAGTCCGGCGCCGCGACGGCGACAGCGGCGATGGCCGCTGTCTTCTCGAGCAAAGTCCACGGCCTCGGCCAGCATGTGGACCTTTCGATCGCCGACACGCAGGTCCTCGGGGTCGACCGGCGGCACGCCCGCCAGATCGCGTTCGAGTTCTCGGGCCAGACGACACCCAGGACGCCGGGCGACGCCAGGACGGTGCTCGCTGGAGTCCAGCCGTGTGCCGACGGCTACGTCGAATTCAGCGGTGCAAGCGTGCGCGTCGATCGCCTCCGCGCGATGCTCGGCGAGCCGGAGTGGTTCGCGGATGGGAAGTGGGACCAACCTGGAGCCTTCCTTGATCCCGAGCTGGTGGGGGAATTTGAGGCAAACTTCTACCCCTGGCTGTTCGAGCACACCAAGCGCGAGATCTGGAAGCGGGCTCGGGAGGCGCGTGTGCTCTGCGGCCCGCTGTTCACAATAGACGAAATAGTATCCGACGCGCACTTTCGCGATCGCGGGTTCTGGGAGCCAGTGTCGCACGCCGTTATGGGTGAGCTAACCGTACCTGGGCGACCGTTTATCATGCCCGATTCGCCATGGGAGATCAGGCGGCCCGCGCCGCTCCTCGGGGAACATTCGCAGGAGGTACTCGATCATCTCGGGTTCTCCACCGATGAAGTTGACGCTCTGACGGCGGCCGGCGCGGTGGGGGTGCATTGATGCCGCTGCCGCTCGAGGGCGTCCGAGTACTCGACTTCTGCGTCGTCTGGGCGGGGCCGTTCGCCACGATGCTGCTCGGAGACCTTGGCGCTGAGGTGATCAAGGTCGAGAATCCCAATCGGATGCAACCGATGACGCGGGGGGCGCTCTCCCGCGTCCCAAAAGAGCTGGCCGATCGCCTGCCCCCGGCGGAGGGTTTCCCTGACGGTAAGCCCGGCGAGCGCCCGTACAACTACCACCCCACCTTCGTCTCGGTCTTCCGGAACAAGAAGAGCGTCACGATGGACTTCCGAACACCCGAAGGCCGGGAACTGCTCGGGCGGCTCGTTTCTCAGTGCGATGTGCTGATCGAGAACAACGCCACAGAGACGATGGACGGGCTCGGGGTCACATATGAGTGGCTGTGCCGCTGGCGGCCGGAAATCATCATGCTGCGTATCCCGGCCTACGGCTCGACGGGGCCGTACAATCAGGCCCGCGCGCTGGGCGTCCACCTGGAGAGTGTGATGGGACACACCGCCCTCCGAGGCCACGCGGATCTCGACCCTACGTCGAGCACGCCGATCTTCTCCGGTGACTACCTCGCGGGAGCCCAGGCAGCATTCGCCGCGATGCTGGCACTCTGGCACCGGCGCAAGACGGGGCGGGGACAGTTGGTCGAACTGAGCCAAGCAGAAACGGCCTCGGCGATGCTCTTCCAGGGGTTCATGGATTACCTGCTAAACCATCGAGTCGGGGAGCGGCGGGGGAACCGGTCGATTAACGGCTACGCGCCGGCCGGTGTCTATCCGTGCCGGCCAGAAGGCCCCACTAGCGACTGCGGCGACCGCTGGATCGCAGTGGAGGTGGTAGACGATCGAGGGTGGGAGGCTTTAGCCAGAGAAATGGGCTCTCCGGCCTGGGCGCTCGAGCCGGAACTCGCCACCACGGCTGGGCGCAGGGCCCAGCACGACATGCTCGATGAGCGGATTGCCGATTGGACGAAGGACTTCGACGACTACGATCTCTTCCGCAAGCTGCAGGCAGCGGGCGTGGCTTGTGCCCCAGTCGTAAGCGCCCACCGGATCATGGACGACGACCACGTCCGCGACCGCAGCCTGTACCAGCCGCAGGTGCTCGCCGACGGAATCGGCCCGTACCGATTCACGACGCCGTTGTTCCGCTTTTCGGAGACGCCGATCGTCGTCCGCCAGCCGCCGGTGGCGCTGGGCGAGCACAACGAGTACGTCTACCGCGAAGTGATTGGCGTCACCGAGGACGAGTTCGAACACTACCGTGCGCTCGGACATGTCACGACGGAATTCGCGGACTAGGCTAAAGGACCTTGGAGACGCCGCAACACCGTTGGGAAAGCGGAACTACCACCGTGGCTCGAGTCAGGGCACAAGCATCGACCTGCTCATGGGCGGCCCCCAGGGCAGTGAAGCCGGCCCGTGCGTCGAGGCCTACTTTCGACGTACCCTCCGCCAGAGAAACAAGAGGGAGGACATCTGATGGTGACGATCGAAGACCTGGTCGAAATCGAAGAGATCAAGAATCTCCGCCACCTGTACTCGCACTACTACGACGGCCAGAGGGTCGAGAAACTGGTTGACCTGTTCACTGACGACGCCGTCTGTGAGTTCGGCCCCCAATTCGGGGGCGATTGGGTTGGCAAGGCCAAGATTCACGAGAATTACGCGAAGTTTTCGCTCGAAGAAGGCAAGCCTCACGAGGTCCTACACGCGGTCACCAATCCGTGGATCCGTCTCATCGATGGGGAGACTGCTCACGGCCGGTGGTATCTGTTGGACCTCCGCACCGCCGAAGGGGCCGAGAACCCGTTGATCCTGTTTGGCGTCTACGACGACGTCTACAAAAAAGTCAACGGCCGATGGCTAATCCACAAAACGCGCATCGATTTTCTGTGGCCGCGGCGTGAGGTGTCCGAGCCGCGCGAACTGTAGTCGGGCTGGCTGGGGAGGCCTTCCCGCTGAAACGAGCGGTCCGCCTCTGAACTCTGAGTCGGCTGAAATTGGCCCTAGCCCAGACCTACTCTTGGATCGAAGACCAAGTCCGTAACACCATCGCCAAGAGTAGCCGCGTCGACCGTTCCCGCCGGGACAGCGGCCTACCGGCCACCGTGAGAGGCTGGCCTGTCGATTTATCGCCGATTCAGTCGACGGCCATGGCCGTCGACTACGGCCGGGCAGGATCACCCGGGGACCCGGCCTGGAGCATCTGCCGGTAGTGTTCGGTCACATCCGGTGGTTGCCCATCCGCCGTCAAACGCCCAGCATCGAGGATAATTGCGCGATGGCAGAATTTCTTCACCAAGTCGAGACTGTGGCTTACGAACACCACTGTCGCCCCGCGAGCGGGGAACTCTTGCATCCGGTCGAAGCACTTCTGTTGAAAGGCCGCATCGCCGACCGCGAGAACCTCATCAATGAGCAGTATGTCGGGATTGCTGTGGGCGGCAACCGCGAATGCCAGCCGCAAGTACATGCCCGAGGAATAGTGCTTAACAGGAGTGTCCATGAACGCGCGGAGCTCGGCAAATTCGACGATCTCGTCGAAGCGTTCCCGAATCTCCTCCTTGGACATGCCGAGAATGCAGGCGTTCAGGAAAACGTTCTCACGACCAGTTAGGTCGGGATGGAAACCCGTGCCGAGCTGAATGAGCGGGCACACACGGCCGCGAACCAACACTTCCCCTTCCGTCGGTGCGGTCACGCCAGCGATGAGCTTGAGGAGGGTGCTCTTGCCGTTGCCATTGCGGCCAATGATGCCAAGCGCCTCGCCGGACCGAACAGTGAGCGAGACTCGGTCTAGCGCAACGAACGACGGCGACCAACCCTTCCCGCGGATCAAAGCGGGGACGAACTCCTTCAGAGTTGTGCCGTCGCGGAGTTGGAAACGCTTGGTCACATCTCGGAGTTCCACAGCAGGAGAATCAGACCCGGTCAGCAAAGGCTGGTTCCATCCTTTTGAACAAGTAATACCCCACGAGTAACGTCCCCAGGCTCACCAAAATCGCAACCAGGAGGCCCGTTAAAGGCGGACTGACGTGCGACAGGATTGCGTATCGGTAGGCGCCAATGAAGCGAGCATTCGGGTTTAGGTCATAGAGCAGGCTGTATCGTTCCGGGACGAGGTCGACCGAGTACATGATCGGCGTGAAGAAGAACCACAGGTACAAGACGACCCCGACGAGGAAGCGGATATCGCGAAAGAAGAGGTTGAACGCTGCGAAGGGCAACGAAATGCCAATAACGAAGATGGCGTGAATGCAGAGAATGAGCGGCACCCAGACCACCGTCCACGACAAAGGATATTGGAAGTAGAGCATCAGCAGGGCGATGATCGCTCCGCCCGCGATCAAGTCGACGACTCGAACGAGGACGGCTGCGATGACGATGGTCTCGCGTGGAAAGTACACGGAGGTTACAAGGCTCTCCGCTCCGACGAGGCTGTCCGTTCCCGCTTGAACTGCCGCCTGGAAGAAGATCCAGGGCATGAGACCCAGTGCGAGGAACAAGAGAAATGGAGCTCCCTGGCTGGGAGAATGGAAGATCGTGGAGAAGACGAATCCCAACGTCAGAAGTTGTGCGAGGGGGTTCAGTGCGATCCAGGAGTAGCCAAGGATCGACTGCTTGTACTGAGCCCGCAGGTGACGCACCGTCATGTGCCACAGCAGCTCCCGGTGTCGGACGAGCCCCATGAGCGCGCCGGGCACAGCGCTCAAACGAAAGTTAGGATCGAGGGGAAGGCGGCCAGATGTTTCTCCGCCGACGCTCACTCGGGCGCCTGCAACGAAGGTGGCGCAGGCGTTTCGCCGCGGTTTGCACTCCGGTCAGACAGCGCCGGATCCATGTTGACCACTCTCACCAGCGCTCACCGTTGATGCAAGTCCATATGGACCCATGCCGACGGATGAGGCCCGATTGCCCGCGCGTGTGGCACACCCAACAGCAGCAGTCCAAGCACCTGAAGAATAGCCGCAATGG
This sequence comes from Dehalococcoidia bacterium, assembly GCA_036010925.1. Taxonomy (GTDB): domain Bacteria; phylum Chloroflexota; class Dehalococcoidia; order Tepidiformales; family Tepidiformaceae; genus DASCML01. The sequence goes on from DASCML010000104.1 coordinate 6,156, forward strand.
TCTCTCCACCCGAGTTCGGGGGCCCGTATCTTTCAACCGCGGGCCCTCTTTCCAGGGGAAAACCATTTGCGCCAACCGGAGGCATTTACTCAGGGGTATGCCCACAAACAACGAAGAATACGAGGAGGCTATAACCGATCCCCAGACAGGGGCTTTGTCCAGGACATCGTGGCCGATGGAAGTTGGTCCATCGACTTCCTCTAAGTCGCTTAGAGCACGCCGCCCGATTTCAGCGATACGACCAACCCTCGCAAATCTCCAAAAGCGCGGTCGGAAGTAGTAGGCTTTGCAGTCCTTGAACAACCACGAGGAGACATGATGAGCGGAGTAAGAGTTCCGAAGCCTTATTACCTTCCGCAGGACCAATGGGACATGCTCGTTGGTAACCGCCTGTGGGAGGAAACCGACAAAGGGTGGGAGGAGCTGCACGATCCAGCCCGACCCATGCTGAGCTCACGGGGCGGCGGAATGGACGTCAAGATGTACCTTCAGACCGAAGGTCCCTGGCTTGCCCAGGGCGGGCCCACCATCTTGGTGACTGCCATAGGACGCAAGTCTGGAGAAAAGCGCACCATCAGCACAAACTACATGCCCTATGGCGGTTCGATGATCGTGGTGGGCTCCTGGGCCGGCCTGCCCTGGCCCCCACAGTGGGCGCTGAACCTCGACAACAACCCGCAGGCCTGGGTCAAGCTCAAGGACCGCGAGTGGGAGGTCAAGGCTCGCAAGTTGATATCTGAGGAAAAGACAAAGGTCTGGCCGGCGATGACAAGCCTGTTCCCGCTCTGGCAGTACTTCCAAAAGTTCAGCCAGAGGGAGTTCATGCTGTTTAGTCTCGACCCCGTGGGCTAAAGGGACGAAGAGCAAGCGTTGCATGGCCTCGGCTGAGCCGACGGCTCTGTAGAAATCGAAACGACCGAGACGGGGCGACGACTTCAGCTTCCGCTCCGAACCGACGAGAGTTTTCGAGAAAGAGAAACGATGGCAAACAAGGAACACACGGCCCTGGCAAACAAGGGAGCAGACACGATAAACGCCTGGCGTCGAGACAATCCCGGCGTCCAGCTTGACCTCAAAGATGCTGACCTGAGCGGAGCCCAGCTCCAGGGAGCGGACCTCACCGGGGCCGACATGAGAGGCACCATCCTAGTCGATGCGAACCTCAGCGAGGCTGACTTAACCGAGGCGAATCTGATGATCGCCGATCTCAGCGGAGCAGACCTCAGCAAGGTAACGGTCGTCATGGCCAACCTCAGGAGCGCACATTTTCGCGGGGCCAACCTCAGCGGTGCCCAGCTCAGCGGGTCTGATCTGACCGCCACCGACCTAGTCGGAGCCAACCTCGAGGGAGCCAGCCTCTTCAGCGCCAACCTCAGATGGACGGCCCTTGAGGAGGCCAACCTGACGGGTATCCACCTGGGCCGCTCGGCTCTGAGTGATTGCGATCTGAGCCAATGCGCGGGCCTGGATACGGTGAACCATCACATGTACAGCTCAGTCAGCCTTGAGACCTTGCTGCGTTCCCGCGAAGGAGCAAGAGGCAAGACCGCCACTGCACTTGAGACCTTCCTGCGCAGCGCAACGGAACCAGAGCTGCAGGCGGCGCTACCGGATCTATTTCCCGCGGAGAGCTAGGGAACCGGCAGGCTCGGGCCAAGAACTCCCTGTAGCTGAACCAGCGATGAGGATGGTCCGCTCAAGAAGTGCTTGCACCGCTCTAACACCGTCCAGACTAACTGGCTATTGCAATGGATGAGTTCGTCCATTCGTGCTTCGGATAGGCGCATCGACGGTTCGGAGGCCGCGTTCCCCAAGCCCAAGCCATAGATAGATCGCCGGCTCGCATCTGCCGATGTAAATGCCAATCCGAATCTGACGAGCTCGGGCTTTGTGGGTGATCACCCATGCTGCGACTGGTTTCGATCCGGTGGCGCACCTGGACGAAACTGCAGCCGCTCTCTCTACCGCGTTTTCGAAAGCCTCCTGCGTATCAATAACCGCTTGGCACACCAGAGATACGGTCACTTTGTTTCCCGCTGCGAATAACGATGCCTGTCGGCACCTTGGCATCACGACTTGAATGAAGAGGCGCCCCGCGTAGAATGCGTCAAATTGTCCCTGATTTGCCTTGCGGGATACTGTGAGGCGAGTGCCGAAACGGCGGATCAGGCAGCGGAGTTCTTTTGGGGAAACCTTCCTCCCCAACCATCGCCACGTCAGCGTGGTCGTTGCTGTACTGGTTCCATTCCGGCTTCGCCTTGCCGCTTCCGAGCAGGGGGCGATTGGGGCAGGCAACCGTGTGCAGTTCAGGCTGATTGTGCCGCACGCGGCGAGTAGAAAAGGAACGAACTCCACCAGTCGGCTGAGAGAACAGCGTCGCACAGTTCGAGAGAAGACGATGATCATAGGGGTACCCGCCGAATCCGACCGGAGCGATCACCGCGTCGCCTCAGTACCGGCCGTGGTTCCGACTTTGCTACGCACGGGCGCTGAAGTGCTTGTCGAGACGGGTGCCGGAGCTGCCGCGGGCTTCTCTGACGAGTCTTACGTAGAGGCCGGAGCTCGGATCGCCGACAGTCGCGAGCAGGTGTTTTCCTCCTCGGACGTACTGATCCGGGTGCACGGCCTTGGGTCGGACCAGTCGGAGCTGGCGCTCATGCGCTCTGACCAGGTTCTGCTTGGGCTCTTGGACCCACTGGGCGCGCCTGCGACCGCCCAGGCGCTTGCCGAACACGGACTTACGACATTTGCCCTCGAGCTCGTGCCACGGATCAGCCGGGCCCAGTCAATGGACGCTCTCACTTCAATGGCCACGGTAGCCGGCTACAAGGCGGTGCTGCTCGCTGCAGGTATCGTCAACAAGATGTACCCGCTCATGATGACAGCAGCCGGGACTGTGGTGCCGGCCCGCATATTTGTGATTGGAGCCGGCGTGGCCGGTCTTCAGGCAATAGCAACGGCACAGCGGCTCGGCGCCGTCGTGTCCGCGTACGACCTGCGGCCAGCGGTGAAAGAGCAAGTCGCCAGCCTGGGCGCGCGTTTCGTCGAGCTCCCGATTGAGACAGAAGATACCGAGGACTCTGGCGGCTACGCCCAGGCTATGGACGAGGACTTCTACCGCCGACAGCGGGAGTTGATGGCCGACGTCACTTCGGGAAGTGACGTCGTGATCGCCACCGCGGCCGTACCGGGTCGCCCGGCTCCACTGCTCGTGACGGACGAGGCTGTGCGCCGCATGCGGCCCGGCAGCGTGATCATTGACCTTGCAGCGTCGACTGGGGGCAACTGCCAATTAACGGCTCCCGGCGAGACAATCGTGGTTGACGGCGTCACAATCGCCGGTCCGCTCGATCTTGCAGAGACCATCCCGGGGGACGCCAGTTCGATGTATGCGCGTAACGTGAGCTCCTTCTTGCAGGGACTGATCAAAGACGGTGAGCTCACACTCGACCTCGATGATGAGGTCTTACGGGAGTCGTTGCTCACTCGCGGGGGAGAGGTAGTTCACCAGCGCGTTCGCGACCTGCTCGGCCTGGGATCAAAATTAGCCGTGAGCCCCGGAGAGGAGTAGGGACATGGAAATATTGATTACCGGCCTCTGGACAGGCCCATTGGCCATCCAGGAGACGGTACCCTCGTCACCGGGTACCGCGGCCGTGTTTGTTGCGGCGCTAACCGTCTTCGTGCTTGCCCTGTTTGTCGGCTTTGAGGTTATCTCTAAGGTCCCTCCCCTCCTACACACGCCACTTATGTCCGGGGCCAACGCCATTTCTGGCATCACCCTAGTCGGCACACTGGTCACCTCGGGAGCTCAGCTAACGACGTTCACCACTGTCCTCGGTTTCATAGCGGTCGCGATGGCAACGGCCAACGTTGTGGGCGGATTTCTCGTGACCCACCGAATGCTCGGGATGTTCCAACGGAAGAGCGACCGTGTCTGAAGAGTTAATCAACTTTTGGTACCTCGTTGCTGCGGCCCTGTTCATCTGGGCCATCAAGGACATGTCCAATCCGCGCACTGCAGTGCGCGGAAACGTCCTCGGCTCGCTCGGAATGCTGCTCGCGATCGTGGTCACTTTGACTGACAAGCGGATTGTCAGCTTCGAGGTGATCATCGCTGGACTGGTCGTAGGCGCCCTGGTTGGGGCAGTGATGGCCTATCGAGCACCGATGACTGCGATCCCTCAGGTTGTGGCGGTCTTCAACGGCTTCGGTGGCGGCGCATCCGCACTCGCCGTAGGCGCTGCCCTTGAGGAGGCGATTGGGGGTGGATTCGTTGAGGAGATTGACATCCAGTTCACAATCGCGGCAGCGCTCTCGGGAATCATCGGAGGCGTGTCGCTGACCGGCAGCGCCGTTGCCTTCGGAAAACTGCAGGGATGGGTCACAGAGCGTCCTATCCTGCTTCCCGGACGGCACGTCATGAATGCGGCCTTGGCGGCGGTCTGCCTTGGGCTCGCAGCCTGGCTTGTTATCTCCGGCGAACAAGTTGAACCCACGGAGCTGTCGTCAGCACCGTTCTGGATTCTGGTCGCTGTCTCAGCGTTACTTGGTCTCATGCTGGTAATGCCGATTGGGGGAGCGGACATGCCCGTCGTGATCTCGCTGCTCAATGCTTACTCTGGAATCGCCGCGGCCGGTCATGGCTGGGTGTTGAACAACAACGTGTTGATCATTGCCGGGTCGCTGGTTGGAGCAGCAGGATTCATCCTCACCGCGCTGATGTCACGTGCGATGAACCGCTCGCTGCCTAACATCATATTCGCCGGTGTTGGCGCCGACGTGGCCAGCGACGCTGAGAGCCAAGACCTCTATGCAGGTCGAGTGAAGTCTGGCTCACCTGAAGAGGTGGCAATGCTCATGGAAGGCGCTCGCCGCGTGGTCATCGCCCCAGGGTACGGAATGGCCGTAGCCCAGGCACAACACGCGGTCCGGGACCTGACTGATGCCCTGGAGGCCAAAGGAGCTGAAGTCGAGTTCGCCATCCACCCGGTCGCGGGCCGTATGCCAGGTCACATGAATGTGCTCCTCGCCGAGGCGGGCATTCCATATGAGCACTTGAAGGAAATGGATGAGATCAATCCAACATTCCGGCAGACCGACATCGTACTGGTGCTTGGCGCGAACGACGTTGTGAACCCGCTGGCGCGCGAGTCAAACCCATCTATTCCGATCGCGGGGATGCCGATCCTCGAAGTGGATCAGGCCCAGACGGTCGTCATTGTGAAACGAAGCCTGTCGCCCG
>DASCML010000105.1:0-9600 GCA_036010925.1 Dehalococcoidia bacterium
GCCGATCGGTCCGGTGATTTCGGCCTCGAGCTCCCACTCCTCGACCCAGGATAAATTCGCCCAGTCAGGGAGATCCTCGTAGTAGTTGCCCACGTCGGCATCCTTCACGGCGATGCCTTCGGGGACCGCCTCGTCGCTCAAGTCGCTGCTCGTCTGTACACCGGTGGTGCCGACCGCGCCGGTATCCGGCGCGGTCTCGTCGTCGACGACCTCGGCGCTGCAGGCCGCCGCGGCGAGCAACACACCAAGCACGGTGAAAAAATGACGGGGTTGGGTGTTGGGTTTTCGATTCATGGTTTGGCTTTCCTTGTCGTGTGTCAGGTACTCGCCAACCCGGCGGCTGCGCAGCCGCCGGGTTGGAAAAGGCTCAACATCGCGCTGCCCATGAGCGGCACAGTCGAACCCGGTGACGGTCAGGTTCAAGGGCTCCGAGCCTTGGCCAGCGGCGATGTCGCCGGCGGCGAAGACTCCGGAAAGAGCGCAGCAAACAACCCGATCGGGCCCACGCCAACGACCGTGAAGTCGAAAATCTGTGACCCATTGGACCTCCGATCGGTTCGACTCGCTGCAGCCTACCGCTGTCACAACTCCCAGCTATCGTCTGGCTCGAAAGTATGTCGCTCAAATGCCGGCCTTACGCGGCTGCGCGCATCAGCTCGGCTCTCTGTTTGAGTAGCGGCAAGGTTTCGGCCGCCTCAGCCGCAGGGAGGTAGAAAACGCACCTGCTCACTCCTGCCTCGGCATAGCGCTCGATCGTGGCCTCATCGGGCCGGGCTCCGAAAACGGCGACCGGAATGTAGTCCCTCCCGCCGGCTTTCGCCGCCGTTTGAAGCTCTGAAATCTTCGCCCCCATGTCGGCGAGCCGGACCCGGTTGGGAATCCAACCGTCGCCGAATTCGACGACCCGATCGAGGGTCCTCGGCCCCTGGCCACCCACCCAGATCGGTGGGTGCGGCTGCTGAACGGGTTTTGGCCATGAGAAGATCGGACCGAAATCGACGAACTTCCCGTGAAATTCCGCTTCGTCGCTAGTCCAAATCTCTTTCATAGCGAGAATTCTTTCCCGCAAGACCCGCCAGCGCGTGGCCGGACGGGTGCCATGATTCTCCATCTCTTCGAGATTCCAGCCGCCGCCGATTCCGAACTCGAATCGTCCGCCCGAAAGCGCGTCCAGGCTGGCTACTTCTTTGGCCAGCGTGATCGGGTCCCGTTCGATCACGAGGCAGACTCCCGTGCAGAGACGCAGAGAGGTTGTTACTGCGGCGACTGCCCCAAGAGCGACGAACGGATCGTGTGTCCGGAAGTATTCTCGCGGCAGATCGGCACCACCGGGCCACGGTGTCTTCCGCGATGCCGGAATGTGCGTATGTTCGGGAAACCAGAGGGACTCGAATCCAAGATCCTCGACCGCGCGGCCGAACTCAGTGGGGTGTATAGCATAGTCCGTCGGAAACATCGTGATGCCGAATTTCATAAGTCGCTCTCCCCCGGGGATGTGGACGCTATCGTACTCGCCGGGTGCAGATAACAATGGCGCTATGAAGCTGGCCGCCCTGCTACTCGACATCGACGGGACGCTGCTCGACACGCGAGAGTTCATCCTCTCTGCCTTCGAGCACACCATATCCCTGCTTGGAGGCGTGGCACCTAGCAGGGAGGAGATCGCCCAAGAGGTTGGGCGGCCGCTGGAAGATATCTACAGGGAAATCCTAGGCAGCGGCCGGGAGTCACCTGCGGTCGCAGCCCACAGGGACTTCCAATCGACAAACCTGGCACTCGTAGCCGCATTTCCGGGGGCAGCTACGGCGCTCGCTTCGGTTCGCGAGCGCGGAATCAGGCTTGCCGGTGTTACCAGTCGTTCGGAGCGGACCGCGATACCATCGCTCGAGCTCGCGGGCCTGGCCGCGTATTTCCAGACCGTAGTGGCCGCCGAGGACACGGTGGCACTCAAGCCCGACCCGGCACCTCTTCGCCTCGCGCTCGAACGCATGGGCGTGGGACCGCAGGCGGCGTTGATGGTTGGTGATACGTCCCACGACATCCTGGCCGGGCGGGTGCTGGGGATGCGCACTCTTGCGGCAACCTACGGCTTCCAAGGTAAGAACGTGCTCGCCGCCCAACCGGATGGAGTGCTCAATTCCATCTCCGAGCTTCCCGAAGCGGTCCGCGCCCTCGGGCCGGGACAAGGGCGGCTTCGCTATGATGCGACGACTGATTAAGGGGACGCCGAATGACGAACGAACATCCAGTACCGACCGAGGACGAAATCCGCGGATATTTCGAGCGGTGCAGCAATTGGGGGCGATGGGGTCCAGACGACAACGCCGGAACGGTCAACCTGATCACACCCGAGGTGAGGCGTAAAGCAGCCTCCCTGGTAAGCACAGGGCGGGCGATTTCGTTATCTCGTCGCTGGAACACAGTCGGAGGTCCGGGCAACTCGAACCCAGCCCAGCACTTCCTGCGCAAGACTGATGCGGTAAGCATCGATTACCTGGGCATCATCTACCACGGCCATTCCACAACCCACATCGACGCCCTCTGCCACATCTTCTGGGAGGGCAAAGGGTGGAACGGGCGGCCGTCAGACGAGGTCACCAGCATTGGGGCCAGATTCGGCTCGGTCGATGCCTGGAGCTCAGGTATTGCGACCCGGGGAGTCCTGCTGGACATCCCACGCCTTCGAGAAGTGGATTTCGTCGACCTGAACAAACCCGTCCGCGGATGGGAGCTGGAGGCCGCCGCGAAGGCCGAAGGCGTCAGTCTCGAGCCGGGAGATGCCGTGCTCGTCTACAGCGGCCGGGAGAAGTTTTTCGAATCTCACCCAGACTCGGTTCCGGGGACCGCTCCGACCGCTGGCCTGCACGCAGACGTCTGTCCGGTCCTCAAGGACCGTGACGCTGCCCTGCTTGGCTGGGACCAACTTGATGCGCGTCCTTCAGGCTACGAGATGTTCGAGAACCCCCCGTTCCCGGGCGGCCCCGTGCACGTCTTCGCTATCGTCTACATGGGCCTTCCGTTGCTTGACAACTCACTTCTGCAGCCGCTGGCGGAGTCCTGTGCGGAGGAGAGCCGCTGGGAGTTCATGTTGACCATCAATCCGCTCAACGTGCGAGGCGCAACGGGATCACCGGTGAATCCAATCGCTCTCTTCTAGCCCAGGGAGAGGCAGCTCAATCAGCAAAGTGCACGACGGGGCTCGTGCGGCCCCACAATTCCTCAAGTCGATAGTAGGCTCGCCGCTCCTTGGTGAAGAGATGCACGATGATGTCGCGGAAGTCCAGGAGGACCCATCCCCCGTCAGCGGTCCCCTCTGCGTGCCGGAGGAAGCTACCCAGTTTCCCGAGCTCTTCTTCGACATACTCACGGAGAGCCGAAAACTGCAGTGGCGATTGGGCGGTAGCAAGGACGAAGTAGTCCGCGAACGTCGTTGCACGGGATATATCTATCAGCGCGATGTCAAGTGCGCTCCGCTCCGCGAGCACGTCGACAGCCCTGTTTGCGAGTTCCTCGGACTCCAGAAGCAACCCCACCGCTGAATTTCGCACCGATCTTAGCATGCCGATTCAAGCGCCAGCGTCGACATTGGCGCCCCTCCCTGCGACGATCCTGTGATGATCAGGGAACGTGTCATCGTTGGAATGTCCGGGGGAGTAGATAGCTCAGTGGCGGCAGCTTTGCTCGTCGAGCGCGGCTTTGAGGTCGTCGGCGTGACTCTCCGCCTGTGGGCCGAGGAGAGGCCAGACCGGCCACGTGCCCAGAGGCAATGCTGCAGCGTCGAGGATATCGACGCTGCCCGCCGCGTCGCCGGGCAGCTCGGGATTCGCCACTACGTGATGAATTTCGAGGACGAGTTCCGTAAGCACATCGTGGAGCCATTCGTCGACGAATACGCGCGCGGGAGAACGCCCAATCCCTGCGTTCGCTGTAACGAGCACATCAAGTACCGGGCTCTCCTGAAGAAGCTCCCCGCACTCGGCGCCCGACGGCTCGCAACCGGTCACTATGCTCGCGTCGACGGAGGAATCGATGGCAGGCCTTTCCGGCTCCTGCGCGGGCGGGACGCGGCCAAGGACCAGTCGTATGTACTCTACATGCTCGGGCAGGAACAACTCACGAATCTCATCCTCCCAGTCGGCGACCTGACGAAGAGCACGGTGCGCGAGTACGCCGCGAGGCTCGGCCTGGATGTTGCAGCCAAGCCTGACAGCGTCGAGATCTGCTTCGTCCCCGATAACAACTATCGTGCGTTCGTGGATGCACGGGCGGCCCCCACGCCAGGCGAGATCCGCGATAACTCCGGGCAGCTCTTGGGACGCCACACCGGTATCAGCGGATTCACGCTCGGCCAGAGGAAAGGGCTTGGCATTGCCACCGGGAAGCCCCGATACGTAACCGCGGTGGATGCTGCGTCCAGCACGGTCACAGTGGGAGACGAATCCGATCTCTACTCGACCACGACCCACATCGAGGATCTCAGCTGGGTGGCCGGGCATCCACCTCCATTCGATACGGTCCTGGAGGCCAAAGCTCGCTACCGATCGGAACCTGCTTCTGCGGTGCTCTCTGGTTGCGTGAACGGCACTGCGGAGATCCGGTTCCGGGCGCCGCAGCGAGCACTGACTCCAGGACAGGCGATATGCTTCTATCGTGGCGACGAAGTACTCGGGGGCGGCACGATCTCAAGCAGTGCCCGGTCAACGCTTACCGAACCGGCGCGCGATTAGGCTAGTGGGCCTTAGAATAGCCGCCCATGTACGAGCGAACTCAACTTGCGAACGGTCTGCGAGTGGTAACCGCCGAGATGCCGCACACTCGCTCGGCAACGTTGAGCATCTATGTAGGGGCCGGAAGTCGCTATGAGCCGGATGAGGAGGCGGGCCTCTCCCACTTCCTCGAGCACCTGCTGTTCAAAGGGGCGTCGCGACGGCCCACCGCAAAACAAATCTCTGAAGCGATCGAGTCTGTGGGCGGCATTCACAATGCCGCGACGGATCGTGAGGTCACGGTCTACTACGCAAAGGTCCCGAGCAACGCGGCCATCGAGGTCGTAGACATTCTGTCCGACATGGTTCGAGACCCGGTCATGGATCCCGAGGAACTGGAGAAGGAGCGAGCCGTCATCATCGAAGAGCTCGCCGGCATCGAGGACAATCCGGATGAGCTTGTGGGGCTGATGATCGACCAGGCTCTCTGGCCAAATCAGCCGATGGGACGGAACGTTGGCGGCACATCTGAATCCGTGCGGTCTCTCTCCCTAGACTCGATTGTGCGCTACATGCGGCGGCAGTATGTCCCCGGCAACATGGTTCTCTCCGCCGCCGGCGATATCCGAACATCGGAGGTTATTGCCGCTGCAAAACGTTGGCTCGGGGACCTTCCCCCAGCAACACCGGGAGATTGGTTCCGGGCAGCTCCCCAAAACAGCGGGAAGCGCCTCTCAATCCGGCACAAAGAAACCGAACAGGCTCATCTTTCGTTGGGATTCCCGACGATCGCACTCGATCACCCTGACCGCTGGGCGGTTGACCTGATGAGTACCGTCCTGGGAGAGGGGATGTCGAGCCGACTCTTCCTAGAGCTGAGGGAGGAGCGCGCACTCGTCTACGATGTTCATTCCTATCCGGCAGGCTTCCGGGATACCGGGGCCCTAATGATCTATGCCGGCTGCGACCCCGAGAACACCCGAACGACCATCGAAGCACTTCTTGGTGAGGTTGCCCGCCTCATCCAGGAGCTCCCGGCTGCAGAGCTAAAGAAGGCCAAGGAGATGGCCCGAGGACGGGTCCAGCTCCGGATGGAGGACACGAGGGCCGTCTCCGGTTGGATGGGAGCCCAGGAGCTCCTTCGAGGCCACATCCTGACCATTGACGAGGTGGTCAATCTTCTCCTACAAGTAACCGTGGACGACGTCTTGCGGGTCGCAGCAGAGTACCTCCGGCCGGAGAAGGTCGTCTTGGCAGCGGTCGGTCCGTTCGAGGACGAGAGCCTGTTCAGCGGCCTGGTGTCATGAACCGGGCGTTCTTCGGACACCCAAAGAAGAGCTTCGAAAAGGGCGGCACCTATCTCAGTGTCTACATCGTGCCAGTGGTCGACCACGAACTCGTCGTATTCGGCGTCGAGGAAAGCGAGGCCAGAGGGCGGTGGCTGCCGTGGGACGTGATGCCCTGGGGAGAAAACCCCTATATCGTTGCATCTGAACTTGTGGACGGCTGGTGCGAAGGTGCCGTCCTAGAACTTTTGCTTGTTGACGTGATGTCCCACTACCTTCCCGGCGAAAGTTGGGAGCTTGCGATCGTCTTTCGTGCACTTTTGAGCCGGGCGCCGGGGGCCGACGGAGTCAGAACTCCTGCTCTAGTTCCTCTGGATCGGATCGAGGACATCGGCAGTTTCGAGGCCGTCGATATACAGCGCTGGGTTGGGACGAGTACTGGTATGCATGGCGACACCAGTGGAGCCGGGCTGGTGTTTTAGGGACGCGTACCTTGGGATTCTCCATTACCACGTATCGTACGAAGAGAAAGCACGTGAACCGAAACAGCCACGCCGACCGCAAGGAGCGCAATAGCGATCCACCCTGTCCAGCCAATTAGCATCAATGTGATGCCAAGCCCGATCCACAGCATGGCAATTGAGGTCACCTTCGAACCAACTGTCGCACCACGCTTCTCCCTGTAAGCGCGAAACCGAGCCCCGAAGAATCGATTGGTCGTGAGCCAGCGATAGGCAGCAGGCGAGCTGCGCCCGAAGCAGGCTGCCCCGAGAAGGTAAAAGATCGTTGTTGGGAGAAGCGGCAGAAAGATTCCGATCGTCCCAACAGCAACGAGAACGGAGCCAGCGGCGAGCAACATGAAGCGCAATGTTCGGCTGCGAACAGGGGTCCTAGGTCCGGCCTGGGGCGAACTTTCCATTTCTATCAATTCGCTCATCCGATGCTCCGACCTGCGAGAGTCTAGCATAGCGGAGCGCGGCTGTTGCAGCCGGTTAGTCCCAGATAACGCGACGGAGTTCTCCACCGCTGAAGACATAAGAACCACTGGGGGAAATCACGAGCGCCGTTATCTGGGCAAAACTGTCGTGTTGGTACTGGCGAAGAAAGGTTCCGTCTCGCCCAAAGACGACAACTCTGTCGGCGGCCGCATCAAGAATGGCGACCTCCCCTGGAACATCTGTGGCGTGAGGCGGTTCCGCGGCGACGATCGGCTGGTCGATCCCTGCCTGTGAGAGCTGAAGCGCCAACGCCCCGTCGAAGCGGTGCACCGAACCATCGTTGCTTACTGTAACCACGCCATCGCTGACGAGTATGTAGCGGGCTCCGGAAAGAACTGGCCCCGTAACAACGCTCTCGGGCTCGATTCCGAAGTCACTGTCTGCGGACTCGAATCTGTAGATCGTCTGGCTTGCGGCATCGAGAACGTAGAGAGCCCCACCGTTGGTGGTGACATCCGTGACAGCAAAGCCCTCCGGCGGGGCAAACGCAACCTGCCGGATGTTCCCGGCTACGTCGAGGCTCCAGAGGCTGTTCGCCTCGTCAATCAGGAGCATCTCCCTCCCCAGCGTGGCGGTGTCCAAGCCTGTGATAGCAACAGGAGCTCCTGCGCCCGTTTCCACCTCCCGCTCGTAAGCAACCTTCCTTTCGGAGCCATTCAGAGCGACAGCGACCACCACGCCGGCGGTCGGGTCAAGAAGAAAGACATGAGCCTCACCGACTGCCAGGCGCGTCACGGCCAGGGGCGCTTCCCCGAACTCCGCAAGGCTGGCGACCGTTTCGACTAAGACTGGAGAGCGAACGGCATCCATCTTCTGGAGCATTACGGAGACATCCTCCAGAAGTCGCACGACCTCGGAGGCTTCACTGTGGAGATCGCGGGCCTCAAGAAGCATCGCCCAGGCTTCAGTTAGAAGGTCCCGCCGGACACCGGGATCTTCCTCCTCCTGCGCTGTCAAGATTGCCTCCCCGGCGTCAGCGACGAGGCGCACATATCGCTCTTCCGAGGACTCGCTGAACTGACCCGGTAATACAAAGAGCGCCACGACAAGCACCGCGGCGAGCGCGATGATGGCGATGGGGAGTGCCCTTAGCCGACGGACCCTTTCAAGCGGAGAGCGCCGTTGGGAGAGGGCGCCGCTTGCCCTCCAGCGTCCACCGTGGCTCCCGCGCTCGTGGATGAGTGGCAAAGTGCTCGCGATTGCCTCCCCAGCCTCGATGCCAAAGGCTTCGTCAGTTGCACCGATCGCCCGGTCGAGGGCTTTTCTCTCCTGGGCTAGGACTTCGACTCGTGGTGCGGTATGCACGTCCCGGGGAGATTGGACGACCGGGTCATCGCGCCTAAGGAGGCCGCGCGAGAACGATTCGCCGCTGCGGGGATTGCGGCGCGTCATCCGGGGACGCTCGGAGCCGGGCTCTCTTGCTGAGTCTGGCCCGGGCGGTGCGCTCCCATCCAACAGACCATCTGTACCATCAATTCCGGCCGGCCCGAGGGGGCTTACGCCCGACACGGGTCTCAATGGTTCGAGCGGATCCTCCTCGAGTTCGGGAAGATGACTTCTGATGTTGGATTTGGACTGCGCAGGGTCGACCGAACCAGGCGGGACCCTGCGTCCACCGATGAGAAAGAGACTCGGCTGATAGGGCTCCGAAGAAAAGCCTGAGGCCGGCGTATCCAAGCCGATCACGAACTCATCTTCGCTACCCGCTTCGGTGTCCCCTCCGATCTCAAATTCAGCCTCTTGCTCTGGTGGCTGCTGGGCTCCGCCCGGAAGAGGGTCCACAGGCATGGTGAGCAGAAGTACGGAGATACTTCGAGCCGAGCGCACTCGCTGATAAAGGTCCCGGAGAGCTTCTTCCGGCGGGAGACCCAGGATGGCAGCAATCAGATCGTGGTCGGCGAGCTCGAGCGCGCCGGTGCTTATCAGGAGAAGGCGATCACCGGGACCGACCACAAGGCCCCTGAGGTGCGGTTCCGCCGGCCGATCGCCGCCCAGGGGCTGGAGATGGTCTTCGTCGGGACCGTACACACGCACGGCCCCTTCCTTCAGGTGGAATGCCAAAGACGGACCCACCTGCGCCAGCACTACTTGCCCGCCGCGACGCACTATCGCTCCAAGTCCAAGCCTCACCTGATGCTGGTCGATGCTCTTCGAATTCCAGTCCCTAAGGCTTTTCTCCGCGTCTACGAAGAGCCGGAGAAGCGAACCAGTCAGGCTCACGTCCGAAGCGGCCCAAGCCTGTCCTGCAGAGCTGATCACGTGGGCCGCAAACTGCTCCCCTACCGGCGTCGTGCCCTCGCTGAGCAGATACAGCTCCGGCCGATCGCCGGCCGGTCCCCGCCCTCGAAAAATGCCAACGCACGGCGCCCGGTCTACGGGTTCGTGATCAATGATGGCGAACTGCCCTACAGCAAGTGACTCGTTCATCGGGAAGGATCGACCCCTTTGGATCGGGGTTTGTCAAACTGCAGCGGAATAGGACCGTCCGCAGCGCTGGTTGAAGGCCCGAGGGCTGGACCAGGCCCGCAGTTTACCATCGATGCCCCGCACCCCCCCCCGCGAGAAGGCCTTTTCGGAACCGGCGGTACTCATTGGGATACACTGTGCCTG
>DASCML010000106.1:0-8961 GCA_036010925.1 Dehalococcoidia bacterium
CGAAAGTTTCCAGCATCCGCAGAGAGGCCGTCTCGGGATCGTCACCGTGGGAGGCCGCGGCGGTCTCCTGTGCCCGCTTGATTGCTGCTAGGGTGTCTAAAGAGGGCGCCTTTTCTTCTGGCCGCGATGGCGCAGGGCCACCGACCCTTCTTGGCCGCAGGGCGTACGGCTGGGCTGACTCGTGGTAGTGGACGACCTTCCATCCGTCGCCGAGACGGGCCATGAACAGCGACGCCCGGTATGCTCCCCGTGACTCAGACCCGTCGTGTCCCACGGCGTGTTGTACGAGGTCTATATAGGCCCAGAGGAAGTCCCCGAGGTCGTCATGTTCTATGTTGGCCCAGCGGAGTTCCCTGAACTCTTTAATGTCTCCGTCGCGGACCGATTGGAGGTAGGCGGCCGGGTCGTCTACCGGTCGTTCTTGGTTAAGCGGCTGATAGAGAAACCCCGGAAAGTCGGTTTCGAAGTCCGCGAAAGCCTTGTCGGCATCGAATGTGTACCAGCCGTCGAGGAAACCGTCGACGACTCCGGCAATGGTAGTTCGTAAACCGTTCGCTCTGGTTGGCATTATCGCATCCTCCTCTGGATTTGTGATGGTCCGGGCTCGTCTCTCAGTCCGGCCAATGGTCGGCGATGAACTGCTGATCCAGTGGTGTCGATGCGATTACCGACTCGTGATAGTGGAATGCTTTCCAGCCGTCTTCTGCGCGGTGGGCAAGCCAGGTTTCCCTGTAGGGGTGTCCGCCGAGCTTGGTTTCGGGGTCGTCGGGATGGTAGACGAAGAAGTCACGCTGACAGTGGGCCCAGAGGAAATCGCCCGCTCGCCCCGCGTTGATCTCATTGTCGGTGAGCTCAGGCCAGCGGAACCGCGTGCCGGATTTGACGCCGCTCGCTCTCAGTCTGTCGGCGTACTGCCCCATGGCATGCCAGCTTCGCAGACCCTGGGGGCCTTCGAACGCTTGGTAGATGAGGCTCTCGTGGTCCGGGTCCCATACGGACTTGACTTGGTCGAGGTCGAGGGCTGACCAGCCATTCGTGAACGCCTCGGCGATCTCCTTGGCAATCTTCTTGGCCTCAGGATCACCTGGGCCGTGAGGGTCACGCTTGTCTCCTGTGGCGGCCTGCCCTACCTGCTGCTGAGTCGAGTGATGGACACACTGGAGCTTCCACTCGCCGCCCAGGTTCTTCGCGACAAAGGTGATGCGAACCGGAGCAGTGAAGGGCTTTGTGGCCCCGGGGTAGAGCGCCTTGTAGAAGCAAACGGCCCAGGCCCAGAGCATGTCCCCCTGCGTTCCGTATGTAATGTCTGTTGGCTCGAAATCTCGGATCTCGACTCCTGCACCTTTTGCGCCGGTAACGTACTTTTCGAGCCCCTCCCGCCCGGTGGCGGGGTGCTCTCCGTGCATGGGCTGGAAGCAGAAATCCGCATCAAAGTCGCAGAGAACCGCCAACTTTGCAAAGTCGAAGGTCCGCCAGCCCTCCAACCACTCCCTGGAAATCGGAATCAACTCTCGGATTCCGGCTGATTTGCTCATTCCGTCCTCCTCCCCGACAGAATCGCCTCATGCGCGGCCCTTGGGCGACTATTGCCGACGTATACACCGCCGGGGCCGCATTTGCACTGTCGAGGCAGGAATCGAACCTCGCGCCGTCCGGCGCTGGACTCTGCTCGGGGACGATGGCGAAGGTACATCGCATGCGGCGACGGGAAGAGTTTATGATTCGCGCCATCAAGCCGGCGGCCAGCCCGGTTGGAGGGCGTCGGCATTCGCCACAGGATGCCCCTTGACCGGAGCGTAGAAGGAGGCATCGCGGGAAGGAGTGGACGCTCATGGCTATGACGAACGAAGAGATCGAAGGTCTGCTGCAGAAGGACGGAGTCTGCACGGTCACGTTGAATGGAAAGGATGGCTATCCCGTTCCGGTTCCGCTCGGATTCGCCTACGAAGGCGGGAAGATCTACGTGATGGCAACGCCGTATCGCAAGAGCCTCATCGCTCGTGACCCGCGTGTGACTGTCAATGTCTTCGCTGATACCCTCGGCGACGCCTGTTGGGTTTCCATCCGTGGGAAGGCTTCCGTGACCACCGAAAGAGGTCGGGAACGAGTGCGGGAGCTTCACATACACTCTGGCCTCAGCCTTGCCGAGACTGACCGCTGGTTGGAGCTGATTCAGGATCCGGAGCCCGAGCTCCTAGAGATCACAACGGACTACATGAAGTCTTGGAAGATGACCGCCCCGGACTTCGTCAGGAGGGCGCCGGTCTCGAGCTGGTTCTCGTAGGCCGGGCACGGCTTCGGAAGTCCGTGCCGTCAGCTTCTAAGTGACCGAGCAGCGCTGCCTAACCGGCGCTAAATGCCAGCGGCTTGCCCGCTCGATCTGCACAGTCTTTCCCGGCTACATAGCCGAAAGTGAGAGCGTTGCTCACAGGCCCCCAGTGGACTCCGTATCCCATGTTTAGTGCAGCCTGGTCGAGGCCACACGCATAGAGCCCCGGGATGGTGTCGCCGAACGAGTTGATGACCTGGCTCTGCGTGTTCGTGACAAGGCCACCGGTGTTGCCGCAGCTGCCCATGGTCAGAACGATCGCGAAGTAGGGTGGCGTCTCGAGTGGTCCAAGACTGGCGTTTGGCGTGTCCTTTGTGTTGTCTCCGAACCAGCGGTCGGCCTGCCTCTCTCCCCGGTGGAAGTCCGGATCCTTACCCTCTAGTGCAAACCGGTTGAAGCGTTCGACAGTCTCTTCTAGGACCGCTGGCTCGATTTCCAACGCTTCGGCCAGCTCTGCGATCGTGTCACCGGCCTTCACCCAGTCGGGGAACATCCCACTTTTGCCGACCTGTGGCAGCGTTGCAGTGATGTACTTCGCCCGATATTCCTGGTCGAAAATGAAGATCGGTGGCACGTTCAGGTAATCTCTGCGGGAGCCGTCTGATACGAAGTCGTATGCCAGTGAGCCCCGGAGGATGTCCGTCCATTCGGCTTCATTGCAGTAACGCTTGCCGTAACGGTTTACGAAGATCCCGCCGGGTTGCGTCGGTCCCATCACCATTCGGTGGAGTGGCTCACCCTCGAGGTGAGTCTCTCCAGGGACTTCAAGACAGGGGAGATACATGTGCGCGTCCATCATTGCGGTGGCGGCACCCAACGCGGTGGCCATCCGGATCCCGTCTCCTTCGATCACGGGGGGTGTGAACCCTTGGGGAATGGGGCCGTGAGTAGTTCGTTTGAGCTGCTCTAGGTCCCAAGTGAAGCCACCGGTATTGAGAATCACTCCGTAGTTGGCCTTGATCCGAACCTGGCGACCTCCCTGTTCCGCCCTTAACCCCACCACGGCGCCGTCCTCCGTAATCAGCTCACGTACCCTCGTATCGAAAACGATCGGAATGTCGCGTTTCCTCAGGGCCTTTGCCAACGGCCCGATCAGTGCCATTCCCGATCCCCCCCAGGTGCCTTTGGGAAGGTGTTTCGGGAGGTAGGGCGAAACGCGGATCTTGCGAGCAAAGTCCCCGAGTTCCTCTTCACCCTTGAATGGCCTTGGTTCAAGGAACCGCCCGTCGACCTTCGCTCCAGGCACGTCCGTCACGTAGTCAGGCCGTGCGATCAGCATGGTCTTGGCTTCGGCCCGATCCTCGAGGAAGCGCAGCATTTCCGGTGCTGCGTCGAAGTACGCGCGGGCGATTTCCTCGTCGTGTCTGTCGAGGGACGTGGCGCGGATGCTCTGCATTGCGTCATCGACGGAGTCTTCGATACCGAGTTCTCGGGCATAGTGATTACACGGAATCCACATCTGCGCACCGGAGTAGATCTCTCCGCCTCCGAGCACCTCAGCGCGCTCAAGAAGCAGCGAGCTCAGGCCGGCTTCTTCGGCGACAACACATGCGAGCATCGCCCCGCCGCCGGAGCCCACCCCGACAACGTCCGCTTCTATGTCCCAGTCCTGATTCGAACCAGCCATTTTCCACCCCACTGATGCTTTCGGGACGGGTGCTGGGCACAGGCCCCTCAGAGCGCCCATATCCTACTTGAAACCAGACTCGCTTGAGGAAAACGGGGACGGACTAGAGGGCGATTCCGCTCGATAACCGCAATTCTGCCTTCTGTTCCTGTAGGATGTAGCGCTGCAGGAACCCGATGGAAGGAACGTGTCGGCTCCATGGGTCGGCAACGCGTCTAGCGTTCGCGGCGGTATCCGGGCGATTCCGCGGGGTGGTGGCACCGGAGTGGGGGATGAACCTTCCCAGACCAGTCGATTGGCCCTCAAATGGCAGTCTCGAACTGCGCTCACGAGCTGGTTGTAGCTCTCTGCTCCCTAATGACCACGTGGAGGATCTGCGATGCCCGAACTGAAGATGGAGGCCAAGGACGTTGCCTCTTATCTCCAGCGCCGACTCGAAGCGCCGGACTTAACGGTTGAGAGCCTGACTCGCTTTCCGCGTGGGGTTTCTCGGGAGACCTGGTTCGTCGAGACCAAGTACAGCGAAGATGGTCCGCGGCAGGAGAAGGGCTTCGTTATTCGCCGGGACCTCCCGGGGCGGAGTATCTGCACGTCGACGCTTCGATTTGAATACGAGATATTCAACCGTCTCTATCCCACTGAGGTTCCGGTGGCCAAGGCACTCTGGTACGAGGACAATCCGGAGTGGTCGATCGATGGGCGTGACCTCTACATGCGAGAACTCGTGCCGGGGACCTGGGATGTCCCTCACTTCACCGACCCGGATCCGCGTTACGACGATCTTCGGATCGAGGCCTCAAAAGAGCATGTCCGCAAGCTGGCGGCCATCCACAGGCTCGACTGGGATGCGCTTGGGTTCGGTGAGCTTACCGATGCCCCGCCCGATCCTGCGTCCTGTGCTCTCACGGCTATTGACCGCCTTGAAGGCAAGCTGA
This sequence comes from Dehalococcoidia bacterium, assembly GCA_036010925.1. Classification (GTDB taxonomy): domain Bacteria; phylum Chloroflexota; class Dehalococcoidia; order Tepidiformales; family Tepidiformaceae; genus DASCML01. The sequence continues at coordinate 4,892 of DASCML010000106.1, forward strand.
AGGAGGTCCAGATCGAGCCGCTGCCGGTGGTGGCTGAAGCCATCGGTTGGTTGCGCGAAAACGCTCCCCGTAACGCCTCGGCGATCTCGCTTCTCAAGGGCAACAACGGCCTCGGGGAGGAGATCTGGGTCGACGGGAAGATCGTTGCCATGAGCGATTGGGAACTCGCCTCGCTGGGCGACCCTGCCTACGACTTCGCCTGGTGCCAGGGCTTCCGGGGCGTGGTAGTCGAAGGTAAATGGGACTTCCAGTCGCTCCTCGACTATTACGAGGAAGTCAGCGGGATCCATATCGATCAGGCGAGTGTCGGTTACTACGGCCTCATCCAGGCCCTCGAGGGGGTCGTGTTCACCCACAATGCCTCGATCCCGGTCGTCGAGCAGGAGAACTTGCTCGCCAGGCTGTGTTGGGTGTCCACGGAGGTTCACCACACCATGACCGCAGGCCTCGCGCGTGGCGCGGGCGTTCTCTAGGAGGAGAGCCGATGAGACCTCGAGCCGACCAGGTGGTGACGAGTGTGGCCTGGACATTCGACAGGTACATCGTGCCCGAACTCAACGACCCCTTCGCGAAAAGCTTGGCATTGAGTATTGGGTATGCGCTTAGGAACGTTGAACAACGTCTGCGCGAAGAGGGCCCCGCGATCTGGGCCGATAACCGCGAAATCCGAGTCACCCTCAGGAATGTCCGCGACCTGGTGCAATCGACCCCGGGAGCAAGTGAGAAGGAACCGTTTTCGTCCTTGCTGACCGAAATCGATGCGGCCCTCGGCAAGGAATACCGGGGGCGGGGTGACTATCCAACCCTCGAGTCGATCACAGACGAAGCGACTGAGTTGCGATGGCCTCTGGTTCACGCGATCGAAGCTCTTCGCGCCCACAGCGCCGATTTCGAGGACGGCGCATATCAGGGCGTGAGAGCCGAAATTCGAGACTATCTGAAGCGTCAGTTGGAGCGCGAGTCTCAACACGCGGTGGTACGAAGAGTGGCTGGCCTCGATTCACTGGCCGGGAGAGTGTGACAGGTCTCCCAACAAACCCCGACAGGGGGTCAAGGAGGCGGTAGTGAGAGTCGGAATCTACTACGGAATGGACCTGGGGACAGGATCCTCAGGCAACGATATGTACCAAGAAATCGCCGAGCAGGTGAGGATTGCCGACGAAAGAGGCGTTGACTCCGCTTGGATAGGAGAGAGCCACTCGATGGACGGCGGGTGCCCGTCGCCTCAAATCATGGTCCCGGCTCTGGGCGGTGTTACAGAGGCGATTCGCCTTGGGCCTATCAAGATTCTGCCGCTGGACAGTCAGCCAATGCGGATCTCCGAGGATTTCGCGCAGATTGATATCCAGTTAAATGGCAGACTCAACTTCGGTTCATGGGAGGGGGGTCGTCCCGACGACTTTCGGGCTTATAACCAGGATTTCGAGCAGCGCCAGGAGCGGTTCGAGGAGGTTCTCGACTTCATTCTCCTCTCCTGGACCAACGATGCGTTCGCCTACGTTGGCGATCACGTGAAGTTCCCCGGAAATGCCCAGGCGCCCGCAAACGGAAAGAAGTGGGAGCGGGCGCCGTTCACTGCTCCTTTTGTGCCGCAGTGGGATGTCGGTGAGTACGTGCCTCCACACCTGGCCGTCACGCCCAAACCGGTCCAGACTCCACGGCCGCCGGCCTACGTCTACGGGTGGAATGAGGACTCCATCGATTTTGCTGCCAGGGCCGGGCATTCATTCATATTTTCTCCACTCGAGAGCGGCACCCGCCTTCGCAAGAAGGTGGGCCGCTATGTGCGTGGCCTCGGCTCGGCCGGTCGGAGTGTCGGCGAAGTCGACGTTGCCATCATTCGCGACGTCTGGGTGAATGAGGACTCTGGGGTGGCTCGATCTCAGGCGGCGTCTGTGCTCGAACAGGCGTTCCGCCAGGCGGCGGCCGACGGTTCGCTCGCGGCTGCTGAGGGTCGTTCGTTCTCGGACGGTGACCTCAATTTCGACGCGCTGGCTCAGGACCGGTTCATGATCGGAACTCCTGCCGAAGTGGTTGATTCGATCAAGACCCTGCAGGCGGACACGGGACTGAACCACATAATCTGCCGGATGCCTTTCCCGGGTGTTAGTCACAACCAGGCAATGGATTTCATCAACGCGTTCGAACGCTACGTTCATCCCATGCTTCTAGCGTGAACCGAGCACTTGGGACGACTTGGCCAGGAGGAGGGAAAAATGAGTAGGGTTGATTTCTACCAGGGCTCGGTGAAGATTCGGAAGGACCGCTTTCCTCCGATTCTGTCGCCGGTGCTCACTTTCAAAAACAGCACACGCGGCAGCGGCCAGGTCGATGCCATGGGGATTCCCTTTCTCGCGGGCACGGCCGAGCAGCATGGTAACTATGATGGCTGGACTCCATTCAGCCTCGGGGCTCTCGCAGGGCTGGCCTTCTCCACCAAGAACCTACGGTTCCAGTCGACCGCGTTACCACTCCCTGCTCACGACCCCTTGAGGGTCGCCGCCGATATAGCGACCCTCGACGCGATCTCCGGTGGACGAGCAGAGGGGGGCTTCGGCTACGGCTATTGCCCCCGTCACTTCATCGTGACCGGGACCGAGAGAAAGGGGCGCACTGGACGGCTCATGGAGGGCATGGAAGTGATTCGCCAGGCACTTTCCCAGGATGAATTCTCCTTCCACGGTAAGCACTACAACTACGAAAACGTCCGCCTGCGACCCAGGCCGATCCAGAAGCCCTATCCGCCTATCTGGTTGCTGGGCGGGACTTCGCCCCTCGGGGCCAAACGGGCAGGTGCGGCGGGCTTCCCATTTCTCTCCTACGGCATGACCTACGACGAGATTAAGAACGCCAAACAGATCTACTACGAAGCCGCCGAAGAAGCCGGTGTGGACAAGAGCCAACTTGGCCTCGGAGCAGAACTGGGAGTGTGGGTGGGCCGCACCAAGGAGGAAGCCCGCGGCTACCTCGATGCGTTTATAAACAGTCACGAGTGGGAAACGTTCGTCTCCTACGGATGGTTGCTCGACGACCGTGCTGGAGGCACCGGCCCGAGCTTTTCGGATGGTAACTACGTTCCCGGCCAGCCACTACCGGGCCCTGCCCAGCAGTGGGTCGACGACCAGCTGTTCCTCACTCCTGGAGAAGCTGTCGAGTATATGCAGAGCCTCGTCGATCTAGGGATTACGCGGATGTTCTCTCCTGCCGGTAACCGAGGGTTGATCATGCGGGACGTGCTTCCTCACTTCGTTCCAGAGTTGAAAACAGCCTGATTATCAGTAAGGCATGACAGTTCCGGGGATTCCCGGGAAAGGAAATCCATATGGCCGATCACAAAGCATGCAGCGACATTGAGGAGATACGGCAGATCAAGTTCTCCTTTTGCCGAGGCGTCGATGCGCACAGATGGGACGATGTCGCCGACCTCTGGGCGGAAGATGGCACTGCTGACTATGGACCTAATTTTGGGACACTAGATGGGCGCGAGAACGTGCGCGCCTTCTACCGCCAGTTGCTTGAGAACTCCTCCAACACAACGCTGCACACCGCGGCGAACCCCACCATCGAACTCGATGGTGATACCGCTAGCGGCGAGTGGGTAATGGTGACGGCGATGATCAACCAGGGCCAGCCGCCGCAGTGGAATCTCGGCCGCTACTTTGAGACGTACTGCCGGGTCGATGGCGCTTGGAAGGTTCAATCGATGAGGGCGGAGATGTTCTAAGCAAGGTCCTTATTCGGGTCCGCGAAAGGAATAGTCATGGCAGGCAGAGCCGAGGACCTCATTCGAGACTACTGGAAGGTCTGCGAAGAGGGAGACTTCACGAAGCTAACGCCGTTCTTTGCCGCCAACGCGATACTTGTGGACCCGATGTATGGAACGTTCACCGGGCGAGATGCGATCGCCGGATTCATGTCACAAATCATGAGCGACATGGCCCCTGGGATCGTCTTCGTTGCAGAGGAGGTTGCGGGTGATGAGAACACTGCCTGGGCCCGTTGGAAGTTCTCAACCTCGGCCGGGGAAGGCACCGGTGGTTCGATTTTCAGAATCGAGGGCGGTCTGATCA